>NZ_VCQZ01000023.1 GCF_005938195.1 Paenibacillus thermoaerophilus | reverse complement strand
TCCCGAACACGACCGTTAAGCCCTCCAGCGCCGATGGTACTTGGACCGAAGGGTCCTGGGAGAGTAGGACGCTGCCAAGCGATAGCGAGTCCTCAGCTCGTATGAGCGGGGGGCTCGCTTTTTTATTTGGATGCCGGATGCGCCGAGGCGCGCTGCGGCTGATTAAGCTTCGAGATCGCCCCGCCTCGTACGAAGGAGTGGAAAACCCGAATGAGGACGAGCCCGACGGAGCACAATAAGGCCGAATCTGTCTAGCGAGGAGGCCTTGACTGTGCCGTTGTCCGACGTGTTGAATCGTCAAATCGCCAACTGGACCGTCCTGTATGTAAAGCTGCACCATTACCATTGGTACGTGACGGGCTCACAATTTTTCACCTTGCATGCGAAATTCGAGGAGCTCTATAACGAAGCCGCCCTGCACATCGACGAATTGGCCGAGCGTCTGCTGGCGCTGAGGGGAAAACCCGTCGCCACGATGAAGGAGTGCCTGGAGACGGCCTCGGTCAAGGAGGCCGACGGGCAGGAGACGGCCGAACGCATGGTAGCCGAACTGGCCGGAGACTTCGACCGCATGATCGGCGAACTGAAGGAAGGAATTGAAGAGGCGGACAAAGCAGGGGACGAATCGACAGCCGACATGCTTCTCGGGATTCATACGAGCCTGGAGAAACACGTGTGGATGCTGCATTCGTTCCTTGGCCGTTGATGTCTGTATGAATTACGGTTCGTAGAGCGACGTGCTGTCGCGGTTGATCTTGAGCAGCGCCGGTTTGTCGTGGCGGAGGGAGAACAAGAGGATCAGCCGCGGCAGCAAGATATACACATGAAGAAGAACCAGGTTCAGCCATATGACAAGGCTGCACCAGGGATAAGCGGCCGCGATGATGCAGAAGCCGATCACGGACAATTGGACATGAAGCCGGATCATCCGGTTCGGCGAAGCCATATGGGCAGGCAAATATCCGATCCAAGGCGGACTCCAGAGAAACCGCCACTGCTTTCGGCCTCCGCCGGAAACGTTCAGCATCGCCATAAGCAAAAAGGCGTACATCAACTGCAGCGCGGGATATCCCCACCAGAGCGACAGCGCTTCGTTCGGGCCGAAGACCAGCATCTCCGCGACGGAGGCGGCCGGAACGATCGCCACATATGCAGGGATCAGCGAACGGTATGAACGCTTTTTCAGAAGCGTATATTGATAGATTGTCGATTCCGAATTCAACTGCCGGTAATCATACATGTCGGTTCCTCCCGGATGAACAGCTATCTTGTCGGTGGGATTCTTACATATATATCGGACAACCCCCCTATCACTAGTATACCTTACCGGGAAAAAGGGTATACTGATAGAAAAACGAAAGGTGGTTGTTCGATGGAAGCGACAGCGACCAGCCGAAAGGAAAAATCGGCAAAGCGCAAACCCCGCGGTAACAGCCAGCGGTTGACGCAGGCCATCGATGCCGCGGATGGGCGCCGTGAAGCCGCCGAAATCGCGGAGACCGCTCAACCTCGCGAAAACAGCCAGCAGGCCGAGCTTCTTCTGCAAGCGGAGCTGCCCGAAGCCGGTCCGGACCCGGACGAGGTTGAAGCGGCAAACGAATCGGCGGACCGGACGGCGCCCGACTACTGCGTGATTTGCGATAGCTTGAAACCGAGCGGCATTCGCGTGTTGGAGAAATTCATTTGCGACGAATGCGAAGCCGAAATGGTGAAAACCGACGTGACCGACGACAAATACGCTTTTTTTATAAGGCAGATGCACAAGCTGTGGCTGCCGAAAGACGCATGATCCGACCTCTGGGGCAGCCTGGGGGTTTTTGGTTTGGGTATAATCGAAAGGAATCATACGGAGGAGATATGTATGACAAGCGCCGGTTCCAATCCATGCGGCGAAGTGCGTGCGCCGTTGTTCGAGCGCCTGCGGCTTCACGCTTTAAATAAGGCCTCCAGCTATCACGTGCCGGGGCATAAAAACGGACAAGGATACAAAGGAACGGAAGCGGAGCAGTGGTTTGACGATATCCTCCGGCTCGACGTAACCGAAATCGAGGGCATGGACGACCTGCACCGGCCCGAAGGCGAGATTGCGGAGGCTGAGAAATTGGCGGCCGCATGGTTCGGAGCGGAAGAGACGGCGTTTCTGGTCGGAGGCAGCACCGTGGGCAATTTGGCGATGGTTTTGTCTGTCTGCGGGGCGGATGATATTTTGATTGTCCAGCGCAATTCGCATAAATCGGTGCTGCATGCCCTTCAGTTGGCCGGGGCGCGGGCGGTGTTTGTCGAGCCGCGGATTTGCTCCTCGTCCGGCCTGGCGGGAGCCGTGAGCGCTGAGGATCTGCGGCATGCGCTGCAGTTGAACCCGCAAGCCAAGGGCGTGCTGCTAACCAATCCGAATTATTACGGAATGGGGGCCGACTTGGCCAAGCTCGCCGATGTTGTGCATGAATACGGCATGCCGCTGCTGGTCGACGAAGCGCACGGCGCGCATTACGGCCTGCATCCGGATTTTCCGGCCTCGGCGATGCAGGCGGGAGCGGATGCGGCGGTTCAATCCGCACATAAAATGTTAAACGCGATGACGATGGGGGCTTATCTCCATCTTCGGGGAGACCGGGTTCCGCGTGAGGCCGTTCGTCAACTATTAAGAATGCTGCAAACATCCAGCCCCTCTTACCCGATCCTCGCCTCTCTCGATTTGGCGCGGCAGATGGTGCAGTGCCAGGGCGAGCGGGCATTCGCCGCAGGCTTGGCCGCCGTCGGCCGGGTACGGGAATGGCTGCAAAGGCCGAAAAACCGGTTTCGGGAGGCGGGGAACGGTCCCGAAGGAGGGGCGTGCGAGACCAAGGACCCGTTCAAACTGACCGTATACGACGCTAGGGGCGAGTGGGACGGCTTCGCCTTGATGAGCAGGCTGGGCGAGTTCGGCTGTTATGCGGAGATGGCGGACCCTTCCCACGTGCTGTTTGCGTTCAGCGGCGCCAACACGGACCGTGATGCGGAACGGCTGATCGCGGCGCTGGAGGCGATAGCCGAGAGCGAGGGGGAAGGGAAGGCCGCAAGCGGGCAGAGAGCGGGACGGGGCGGTCTTCCGTCCGTGTCGACCGGAAGGGCGCGCGTCTCCGAGCCGACGCGGCTGCTGTCGTGGCGGATGGCCGCTTCCGGCAACCGGACGGTTCTGGTGCCTCTGGAGGACTCCGTCGGACGCATCGCCGCCGAAGCGGTTATTCCGTATCCGCCGGGCGTCCCGTTGGCGTTGCCGGGCGAGACGATCCGGGAAGAGATGCGGGACGAATTGAGGCGTCTATGGCAGAGCGGCTGCCGGTTCCAAGGCGGCTTCGACGCTTCGACGGGGCTTATACGCGTTGTGGACGGCAGCAGGCTATAAAGGCTGGAATCATGTTCTCTTTTATCGGCTGCGTCTCCGCGGGCGCTTCCGCGCGTGCGGGCAGCGTCAATCGCCGATTGACGGCCTGCCGCATCGTTGGCCCCAATTCATTCCGATCGATAAGCGCGTCGAGCCGGCCGTTCGCTGGAACGGCGGCTTTTCTTGAATGGCCGCATTGGCCCGGTTAACTATATTTTTTATCGCTATCGTCCGGATTTCTTCTGCCGGAGAGGAGTTTAGCGATACTCCATATCGTTAAAGGCCCGGATCTTCCAAACAATCCTGCCTGATTCCTTCCTTAGTAATATTTCATATCGCTAACGGAATCCAAGACGAGCGATACGGCGGGGTTAGCGATATTTTCTATTCTGAACTGACCTCGGTCAGAGGTTGTCTCGTTCCCGGCCCACCGGATCGGATGGGTTGCCTCTCTTGTTGGTACGAGCCCAAGGAAGCGCGGTCTGCTTCCCGTCATCGGCCAATCGGGAAACGGGTTCGGCAACCATTTGCCGCCGAGGCGGATGCGTGTATAATTAGGCCATACGACTCGTCCGGACGGAGGATGGCCATTGAGGAAAGGTTTGTTTATTACGGTAGAAGGCGGAGAAGGCGCCGGCAAGACGACGATGCTGAAGCGGATGGAAGCCTGGCTGGAGAACGAAGGATATCCCGCGATAGTAACTCGCGAGCCCGGGGGCATCCGCATTGCGGAACAGATCCGGGCTATCGTGCTGGATCGGGAAAACGTTGCCATGGACGCTCGGACGGAAGCGCTGCTGTACGCGGCCGCCCGGAGGCAGCATCTGGCGGAAAAGGTGCTGCCGGCGCTGGAGGCCGGAAAGATTGTGCTGTGCGACCGGTTTGTCGACAGCAGCCTTGCTTATCAAGGATATGCGCGGGGATTGGGAATAGATGAGGTGTGGCAGATCAACCGCTTCGCCATTCAAGATGCAATTCCGGATCTTACGCTCTACTTCGATCTGGAACCCGAGCTGGGCCTCAAGCGAATCATGGAGAATGCGAGTCGCGAAATCAACAGGTTGGACTTGGAGGCGATCGACTTTCATCGGCGGGTTCGGGAAGGGTATCGGTTGCTGGCGGAGCGATATCCGGAACGGATCTTCACGATTGCGGCCGATCAGCCACCCGAAGATGTCTTTCGGAACGTGCAGGAGGTTATAACTGCTATTATCTCCCGAAGACCATGAGAAGTCCGGAGAGGATCATCAGTCCGATGGAAACCCAGAACAACTGGGAAGTCAAGATGACGTACAGGCGGCTGTGAGTCCGTTCTTCCTTAGGAACGCGTCTCGCCGGAGTCGGTTGGGGAACCGGATCCTTGCCGTTGTGCCATTGGAGGCGCATGGGAGCGTACCCGGCGAGGCCAAATCCGACAACGACGATAAAAAGCCCGGCAGCAGCGATAAACAGGCTGAATGCGGGTTGGGCGATAGACATCAATTCACCCCCAATTGAAGGTAATGTGAAAAGGCTGTAATTAGAATACCATAGATTCCTTAACATGGAAATGGAATTTTTGGCAAACTTGCCGCTTTTTTTTTGCAGTGAAAGGGCGCGCCCGCGAGGGCCGGAGCTGGAAGCAGGATTTTGCACAATTCACGTCAAAATAAGATATACTGATGGAAAGGAGGGCTTTGTTATGAAGCTTGTCATTGCCGTCGTTCAGGATAAAGACAGCAATCGGCTCTCGAACGCCCTGGTCAAGGATGGGTTCCGCGCCACGAAGCTGGCCAGCACCGGCGGATTCCTGCGTGCGGGAAACACCACATTCATGATCGGCGTGGAAGACGACCGCGTGTCCGACCTGTTGAATGTGATCCGGGCAAACTGCAAAGTTCGCGACCAACTGGTGACTCCCGTGTCTCCCATCGGGGGAACCACCGATTCGTATATACCGTTCCCTGTGGAGGTGCAGGTTGGCGGCGCGGCCGTATTCGTGCTGCCGGTGGAACGGTTCGAACACTTCTAACCCGGCAGGGAGGCGGCAGCGTTGAAGATCGATCCGGGACTTCGCCCTTTCGGCAAAGGGCTTGTTCGACCGGATGCGCCTGTCCAGCCGCAGGTGCAGCAGAAATCCTTCTCGGATTTCATGAGAAGCCGGAACGAAGCCGCTGGTGACGAGCGCCTTCAGCAGATGCTGAAAGACATCACGGTTCAAGGCGAACGGCTGCTGAAGTCAATGACCATTCGCGAATTGCGGATCTATCGGCAGATGGTCAAGCATTTTCTGGAGCTGACGGTCCGGCGCGGGGTGGGCCTGAAGGAAACGAAGGGCTGGGACCGCCGCGGCCGGACCAAACGGTACAAGCTGCTGGAGGAGATCGACGCGAAGCTGCTCGAGCTGGCGGACGATCTGCTGGAGACGGAGCAGGGCCGCATCGAACTTCTCCAGAAAATCGGCGATATACGGGGAATGTTGATTAATATATGGTTTTAAAGGTTGTGGGTAGGGCTATGGCTGGAACGTTTGCGTCGATTCCCGGGCAGGAACGCGCCAAGCGCTTGCTGCAGAACGGGCTGCGCAACCGCACGCTGGCACATGCCTATGTGTTCGCGGGTCCTCCGGGCACAGGCAAGCTGGAGACCGCACTGACGCTGGCTCAAGCGTTGTTCTGCGAGCGCGGCGGGGATGAGCCGTGCGGTCAATGCCGGGAATGCCGCCGGATGGAGCACGGCAACCATCCCGATCTGTACCGGATCGGGCCGGACGGCGCTTCTATCAAAATCGATCAGATCCGCGAGCTGCAGAAGCAGTTCGCGTACCGGGCATCGGAAGCTCCCGCGAAGGTGTACGTCATCGAGAGCGCCGACCGGATGACCGTGCAGGCGGCCAACAGTCTGCTGAAGTTTCTGGAGGAGCCGCAGACTCCCGCGCTTGCCGTCCTGATCACGGACAATGCCAACGCCTTGCTGCCGACGATCCGTTCGCGCGCGCAGCTTGTCCCGTTTTTGCCGATACCCCCTGCCGTCCTGGCGAAGGCGCTGGAGGCGGAGGGCGTCCCGGCCTCGCTGGCGGCGACGGCTTCCCGCCTGACGGCGGGATTGGAGGCGGCCCGGGAGCTGGCTCGGGCGGAGTGGTTTGCGGAGACGAGGAGCGTAGTGCTACAATTGGGCAAGGAGTGTCTGCGCCGGCTGCCGGCGTCGATCGTCGCCGTTCAGCAGAAGGCGGTGAAATCGGCGGCGGCCGAGCATTGGGACACCCTGTTCGACCTGTTCGGGTTATGGTTTCAGGATCTCGCGCGAGTCTCGCAGGGAGCGTCGGAGCAGCTTGCGTACCCCGACCAGAGGGAATGGTATGCGAGGGAGGCTTACTCCAGAGACGCCCTCGGCTGGCTTCGCTGCGCGGACCTGGCCGGTCAAGCCCGCAGGCGTCTGCGACAGCACGTTCAGCCTCAGCTCGTGCTGGAGCAGCTATTGATCCATACGGCACAGGGGGGGTAGTATGTATTCGGTTGTCGGTGTCCGTTTCAAGAAAGCGGGGAAAGTGTTTTATTTCGATCCCCATGAACTTCCCGTCGAGAAGGATCAAGCCGTTATTGTGGATACGGCTCGCGGCCTCGAGTACGGACAAGTCGTCATCGGCCGCAAGATGGTTTCGGAGGACGACGTGGTCCTGCCGCTGAAAAAAGTCATTCGCATCGCTGGCGAGCAAGACGCCAAGACGGTCGATTTGAATAAATCCGCAGCTCAGGAAGCCTTCGGGATATGCCTGCAGAAAATCAAGGACCATCAGTTAAAAATGAAGCTGGTGGATGTTGAATATACATTTGACCGGAACAAGATCATCTTCTACTTCACGGCCGACGGCCGGGTCGACTTCCGGGAGTTGGTGAAGGATCTGGCCAGCGTGTTCCGGACGCGGATCGAGTTGAGACAGATCGGCGTGCGGGACGAAGCCAAGCTGCTCGGCGGAATCGGCCCGTGCGGCCGAATCCTGTGCTGCTCGACGTTCCTCGGCGACTTCGCGCCCGTCTCGATCAAGATGGCCAAGGATCAGAATCTGTCGCTGAACCCCACGAAGATCTCGGGGCTCTGCGGCCGGCTGATGTGCTGCCTGAAGTACGAGCACGATCAATACGAGAGCGGCAAGGAAGAGCTTCCGAAGGTGGGAGCGACCGTCGCCACTTCGTTCGGTCTTGGCAAAGTCGTCTCGCTGCAGGTGGAAAACCGGATGGTTCGCGTTCAAATCTACGAAACGGGCAAATTGCAAATGCTGCCGTTCGATGATGTTGTGGTCCAGTCGTAAGCCGGCGGCCCGTCGACCGGAAAGGCTTTTTGAGGTGGGAATGTGGACAAGCACGAAGTGTTCCGTCAGATCGATCAGATGGAAGAACAGTTGGGCGCCTTTCACCGCGAGATCGGCGAGTTGAAAAGCAAGATCGTGTCGCTCCTGGAGGAAAACCAGCGCCTGGCGATCGAGAATCAGCAGTTGCGCAAGCTGCTGCGCAAGGAAGCGCCCGCGGCCGAAGAGTCGGCTTCCAGCGTCAAGGCGCAGCCGTCCGTGGGGGAAGGGTACGACAATCTCGCCCGGCTGTACCAGGAAGGCTTCCATATCTGCAATGTCTATTACGGACATCTGCGGACCGAAGGGGATTGTCTCTTCTGTATCTCGTTTTTGAGCAAGTAGTCGGTCGTTAACGGGCATCATTCCAAAACAAGGAGACATTCGGGACGGCCCTCATTCTCGGCGGAGGATGGCGGAGCCGTTCCTTTTTGCAAATAAGGGGGAGTTTCGCGGGATGGGGACGACGGTATTATATGAAGGAGAACGCATCGACCACCTGATGACCCGGGATTTGCAGATCATCCAGAGCCGAGATGTGTTCAGCTTCTCGATGGATGCCGTGCTGCTGGCCAGGTTCGCCAGCGTGCCGAAGCGGGGGCGCATCGTCGATCTGTGCAGCGGCAACGGCGTAATCCCGCTGCTGCTGACGACGCGCACCGAAGCTTCGATCGCCGCCGTGGAGATCCAGCCGAGGCTGGCGGACATGGCGGAGCGCAGCGTGAGGCTGAACGGGCTGGAGGAGCGGATCGAAGTCGTCTGCGCCGATCTGCGCGACGTCCACGAGAAATACGGGTACGGCTCGTTCGACCTGGTGACCGTGAACCCGCCGTATCTGCCCCCGGGCACGGGCGACCGGAAGCTGAATCCGCATATCGCCGCCGCCAGGCATGAGCTGAACGGCGGGCTTGACGACATCGTGACCGCTTGCGCCCGGCTGTTGAAAACCGGCGGCAAGGTGGCGATGGTGCACAGACCGCAGCGGCTGGCCGACATTCTCGTATCGCTTAGGGCGAATCGGCTGGAGCCGAAGCGAATGCGCTTCGTCCATCCCCGGATCGGAGCGGAGGCGAATATGGTTTTAGTGGAAGCGGCCAAGGACGGCAAGCCCGAGCTGCGGATGCTGCCGCCGCTTATCGTCTACGAGCAGGGGGAGACATATACCCAAGAGCTGCTGGACATATACGAAGGAGGCTCCACGGAGCTGGCGTTCAGCGAAGCGGAACCGGAAAGCGGGGAACGGGCATGAACGTGCAGAAAAGCTTTGACGCGGGCGACGGCCGCGGAACGCTGTATCTCGTGGCCACGCCGATCGGCAATCTGGAGGATATCACGTACCGGGCCGTGCGCGTGCTGAGCGAAGCGGACTGGATCGCGGCGGAAGACACCCGCCAGACGCGCAAGCTGCTCGCGCATTGCAACATCGAAGGGGCCCGTCTCGTCAGCTATCATGAGCATAACAAGCGGGCCAGCGGACCGGAACTGATCCGGAGATTGCAGGCGGGCGAATCCGTCGCGCTCGTGAGCGACGCGGGCGTGCCGGCGATCTCCGACCCCGGCCGGGAGCTTGTGCGCGATGCGGCCGAAGTCGGCATCCCGGTCGTTCCCGTGCCGGGCGCGAATGCGGCGCTGTCGGCGCTGATCGTCTCCGGCCTGCCGACCGAACGTTTCCTGTTCGTCGGCTTTCTGCCGCGCGAGAAGAAGCGTCTGGCCGAAGAACTGGAAGCGCTCCGGCGGACGGAGGCGACGATCGTCTGCTACGAGTCGCCGCATCGGATCGAGAAGACGATCGGCGCTATGCTGGACGCATGGGGCAACCGCCCCGTCGCGCTGGCGCGGGAGCTGACCAAGAGGCACGAAGAAGTGTTCCGCGGCAGCTTGAGCGAAGCCGCTCGGCACCTGAAGGTCCATCCGCCGCTTGGCGAATACGTCATCGTTGCCGGGGGTGCGGGAACCGGTGGGAACGAGCCGGAAGAGAGCGGGGAAGCCGATTGGCGCTCGTGGTCGGTAGCGGAGCATGTCGCCAGATGGGAAGCCGAGCTCGGCGACCGCAAGGAAGCGATGAAGCGGGCAGCGGCGGAACGGGGCGTATCCAAACGGGATATATACCGGGCGCTGCTGGAGGATAAAGAGGAAGATTGATGCAAGAAAAAAAGGTCCCCGGCGAGCAGGAGCGGCCGCCGGGGCAAGAGGAGATATAAAAAAGGTTAGAATGACCATTAGTAGGATAGTTCTATTATAACCGATAATCTTGCGTTTGTCTGCACTTCGATAAGAAAATGTGGCGATGATACCCATTACTCCCGATTTTTATCGTTCATGGAGTTGTAGAGTTCGATCAGTTCCTCGATACATTGTTTGCTGATCATTTTGCCTTTGAAGTATACGAGCTGGTCGGCGTTGCCGGTGAAGATGCAGGCGGGCTCGTATTTTTTCAGCATGATACGCTCGCCGTCCACGTAGATCTCCAGCGCGTCTTTCTCCCCGATGCCCAGCGTACGGCGAAGTTCGATCGGAATGACGACCCGGCCCAGTTCGTCTACCTTCCGCACAATACCCGTCGATTTCATCATGATTCATTCCCTCTCCTTAAATTTGGCTCTGGATTGAAAAAGCAGTCGTATTATCGTCATATTTCGACAATCGCCTTCTTGTTTTATGATACCAGCCATTCCCATAACAGTCAACGGGGGGAGGCGGCCGGCGAAAGCGCCTTCCCCGGGCAAAAACTGTCGCGCAGTGTCGCTGCGGCGGAACGTCAGCAGCTATGCGAAAAAGACGCGGGCGGGTTTGTTTTTCGGCTGGACAAAGCGATGAAAATGTTGGAAAATCAAGATAAACACGGCCTTTTTGAAGGGTTTCGTCATGGAAAAGGCACTGTCGATTCGACATGCAAATCGTGTCGAAAAAGCTCGACGAATCTTGTCGATTATGTTTAAGATTTGTTAAAGATAAGTTTAAGATTTTTCAAAGGGAATTCGCGCGCGCGAATTTTCTTCCAACTCAGGGGAGGGAAAACGATGCAAAACCGGTTGCCGGAGGAAAAAGTGTTTAAAGATCCCGTGCATCATTATGTCTACGTGCAAGACCGGACGATCTGGGATCTGATCAATACGAAGGAGTTTCAGCGGTTGCGGCGGATTCGCCAATTGGGCGCCTCCTATTTCACGTTCCACGGAGCCGAGCACAGCCGGTTCTCCCATTCCCTGGGCGTATACGAGATCGCCCGGCGAATTATTTCGCAGTTCGAACGCGGAGGTTTTCCCGATTGGCCCCGCGAGGAGCGTCTGCTTTGCCTGTGCGCCGCCTTGCTTCACGACGTCGGCCACGGGCCGTTCTCCCATTCCATCGAGCAAGTGTTCGGGACGGACCACGAAGAATGGACCTGCCGGATCATCCGGGAGGATACGGAAGTCAACCGCGTGCTGCGCCGGGTATCTCCGGACTTCCCCGACAAGGTCGCTCAGGTAATCGCCAAGACGTATCCCGAGGAGATCGTCATCTCGATCGTCTCCAGCCAACTGGACGCCGACCGGATGGACTATCTGCTCCGCGACGCTTATTTTACGGGAGTCAACTACGGCACGTTCGATTTGGAGCGGATTCTCCGCATGATGCGTCCCCATCGGGGCCATCTCGTCATCAAGGAAAGCGGCATGCATGCCGTCGAGGACTATTTGATGAGCCGGTATCAGATGTACTGGCAGGTGTACTTCCATCCGGTCACCCGGAGTTCGGAGATCATTCTCCGTAAAATTTTCACGCGCACCCGCCAGCTTCACGAACAAGGATACGCCTTCGCTTGGCTTCCGGACACGCTGCGGGGGCTGCTGGCGGGAGAGGTGGCGCTGGAGGATTACTTGACGCTGGACGAGGCGTTTATGCAAATGACGTTCATTCAATGGACGAAAGAGGCGGACGCGATCCTCGCCGACCTGTGCGGAAGGTTCATGCACCGGCGGCTGTTCAAATACGCCACGTTCGATGGCGAGCCGGACCCGGAGCTTCTGTCGGCGCTGGCCGATTCGCTGCGCGCCATGGGGCTCGACCCGGATTATTATCTGGAGGTTGATTTTCCGGCGGATCTGCCTTACGACGTGTACCGCCCCGGCGAAGAAGCGGACAAGCTGCCCGTCATGCTGCTCGGGGAGGACGGAGAGGTCGCGGAAATCTCGCTGAAATCGGACATCGTGCGCTCCATCAGCGGCATCGTGAGGGGCAAGCACCGGTTATACTTCCCGGGGGATGTCATGGCTTCCCGCGCGGGAGAGCTGCCGCCCGAATGGCGCAAGGTCCTTGGCTTGCATTGATGCGGACGCCATTCATAGGATAAGCTACTAATGGAGAGCGGTTTAGCCGTCCTTCGCAGTAAGGGCGGTCCGCCAGCAGAAGACAGGAGAGATCGCAAGAGATGATGCTGTTCGATACGCACGCCCATGTCAACGCGGCGGCCTTCGACCCGGACCGGGACGAAGTGCTGTGGAGAGCCCGCGAAGCGGGAGTGGGCCTGATGGTCAATATCGGCTTCAACCGCGAGACGATTCCCACCTCGCTGGAGCTGACGGAGCGGTACGACTTTATTTATACGGCCGTCGGCTGGCATCCGACCGACGCGGTCAACATGACGGCCGACGACCTCGACTGGATCGAGTCGCTTTGCGCCCGGGAGAAGGTGGTGGCCATCGGTGAGATCGGCCTCGACTACTATTGGGACACTTCGCCGAAGGATGTGCAGCACCGCGTATTCCGCGAGCAGATCCGCCTGGCGCGGAAGCTCGGCAAGCCGATCGTCATCCATAACCGCGACGCGCATCAGGATGTCGTCCGGATTTTGCGGGAAGAGCGCGCGGATGAAGTCGGCGGGGTCATGCACTGCTTCTCCGGCAGTTGGGAGACGGCCCGCGCTTGTCTGGACCTCGGGTTTTACATCTCGTTCGGCGGCCCCGTTACGTTCAAGAACGCCAAACAGCCCAAGGAAGTGCTGGCCCGGGTGCCGCTCGACCGGCTGCTGATCGAGACGGACTGCCCGTACCTGACGCCGCATCCCCATCGGGGCAAGCGCAACGAGCCGTCCTACGTGCGGCTAGTGGCGGAGGCGGCCGCCGAAATTCGCGGTTTGACGCTGGAAGAAATCGCGGAAGTCACGACGTCGAACGGGAAACGGTTGTTCGGAATCCGTTGACCGGACGGGCGGAAAATCGTGCGTTTCCCTGCGGAAAATATGTGAAGTTTTGTCGATCGGCAGTCGTTTTCGCAGGAAATCGTTGCGCGGCTGCGAGAAAGGCAGATCGGGAGAGAAAAAGCGCATTCAATTGCGGGTATACAGGCCAATTCGGTCGAATATCGGGGTTGGGGCGCTTTACAGGCTTTAACGGCATGGATTAATATAACGTTCATAAAGTTGCATACCGTACACCTTATCTAATTCGCTTAATTTCCAGTGATGGAAAACGGGGGAACCACCGTCGAGACGGCCGCCCATCGGCCGTCGTGACCTGATCATGGGGTGAATTACGCGCGAACCGTCCCCGGACGGTTCAAGCGATAGGGCGACTCTCACGTCCGAACCCGTCAGCTAACCTCGTAAGCGTTGAAGAGAGAGGAACGATGTCGGGCGCTGGCGGGCACGGAACATGTCCGCCGTTCATAAAAGCCTCGGGAGAGTTGCCACTTTCCGCAGGCTTTTTATTTTCGTCCCGACATCGCAAATTAAGAAATAGTCGCGTCAATTGGAACTTCACGTTACACTCGACGGCGGGACTATGTAAGGAGGACCGAATGAAGTGGGAGACATCCAGATTAAGGACCCCCATGTAAAACGATCGTCCGGCATGGCCTTCGCACTGAAATGGAGCAATAAAACTGTGCGTTTGACGGTCATAACGGCCGCGGCCGCGCTACTGGCGTCGCTTCTGTTTGCGACTCTCCTGTATGGCGCGTCGATGAAAGCCGTAACGGTGATTGTCAACGGTGAAGAGCAGCAAGTAGAGACACGCGCATCCAGCGTGTCGGAGTTGCTCGCCAGCCTGGGCGTCGCGGCCAGCGAGACGGACCGGATCTCGGTGCCGCTCACGGCGGAAATCAAAAACGGCGACACCATCGAGGTCAAGCACGCGACTCCGATCCGGCTGATTGCGGACGGGGAACAATCGACGGCGTATACGGTCGGCAAGACCGTCTCCGAAGCGCTCGCGGACCTTCAAGTTTCGTTGGGGCCTGAAGACCGGGTTGAGCCGGACCTGAACGCGAATATTACCCAGAACGAAGAAATTCGCGTCATCCGCGTGACCAAAGAAACGGAAGAAGTGAAAGAGGAGATTCCGTTCGGAACGGTCCGCAAAAACGACGGCAGCTTGCCGAAGGGCAAGGAAAAAATCGTACAAAACGGCAAAGAAGGCGAATTGGTCAGAACCGTCCAGAAGGTGTACGAAGACGGGGTACTGGTCGATGAGCTGGTGCTGGCGGAAGAGAAAACGGACCCGGTGCATCAAGTGGTGGCCGTCGGTACGAAAAAGCCGGTAGCGGCGCTGAACGCCAATTCTCCCGAGGTGGCGGTTGTCAACAAAAACGGAGTTACGTTCGCCTACAAGCAGGTGCTGACGAACGTGACGCTGACCGCTTATTCCAACGACGACGCTTCGACGTCCGGCGGCAAATGGAACGGCATCACCGCGTCGGGCACGAAGACGGTGGAAGGGCGCACGATCGCGGTCGATCCGAATGTCATTCCCATCGGCTGGTGGGTCTATATCGAAGGCATCGGCTTCCGCCGGGCCGAAGATACGGGCGGCGCGATCAAGGGCAACAAGATCGACGTTTTCTTCGACAGCTCTGAGTACGCGAAGAAATTCGGGATAAAACGGGGCTATAAAGTATACATTATCGGAAAAGAGAAGCCGGCGATCGACTGATCGCGGCGTTGACGGAAGAGGAAGAGATCAGGCTTCCTCTTCTTTTTGTGCTTGACGGGGGGATAGAGCTTGATTCGCGAAGTTATCGTAGTGGAAGGCAAAAGCGACACGGCGGCGGTCCGGCGCGCCGTTCAGGCAGACACGATCGAGACCAACGGCTCGGCCGTCGACGAGTCCGTGCTGAAGCGGATCGAGCTCGCGCATGCCCGCAGGGGCGTTATCGTGCTGACCGATCCCGATCATGCCGGCGAGCGCATACGCAAGATCGTGGCGGCCCGGGTGCCGGGCTGCAAGCATGCGTTCCTCAGTCAGGAAGAGGCGTTGAGAGGCGAGGATGTCGGGGTCGAGAACGCATCGCCCGAAACGATCCGGCGGGCGCTTGCGAACTTGAGGACGGAAGTGCCCGGAGCGGAGCCCCAAATCTTTTGGAGCGACATCCTGCGGGCCGGCCTGACGGGCCGCGCCGATTCCGCGTCGCGCAGATGGGAGGCAGGCTTGGCGCTGGGGATCGGGTATTGCAACGCCAAGCAATTTTTGAAGCGCTGCGTCATGTTCCAGATTACGCGCGATGAATTTGCGGCGGCCATAGCCGGTCTGAACGGCGGCAAGGCCTCCGAGAACGGAGAGGTGTAGATTCAGATGGCGCAAGATATCGCGGCACCGTCGCGAACGCACGGCATATTGAAGAAGTACGGGCTGTCTGCGAAAAAAAGTCTCGGCCAAAATTTCCTGACCGACTTGAACATCCTGAGGAAGATCGCGGAAGCCGCCGAGCTGGGGCCCGAGGACGGAGCGCTTGAGATCGGCCCGGGCTTGGGGGCGTTGACCGAACATCTGGCGCGCAAGGCGGGGCGCGTGGCGGCGGTCGAGCTGGACGACCGTCTCCTGCCCGTGCTGCGGGAGACGCTGGCTCCCTATCCCCAGGTGCGCGTCATTCACGGCGATGTGCTCAAGCTGGATCTGGCGCGGCTGTGGGAGGAATGCTTCGCCGATTGCCACTCCGTCAGCGTGGCGGCGAACTTGCCGTATTACATCACGACGCCGATTCTGATGAAGCTGATCGAGTCGGGCTTGCCGTTCCGGCATATCGTCGTCATGATCCAGAAGGAAGTCGCCGACCGGATCGCGGCCCGTCCCGGCAGCAAAGATTACGGAAGCTTGAGCGTGGCCATTCAGTTCTACTGCGAGACGGAGACGGTGACCCGCGTGCCTCCTAGCGTATTCGTGCCGCAGCCGAACGTGGAGTCCGCGGTGATCCGGCTGACGCGCAGGGCCGAACCGGCCGTCCGGGTCTCTGACGAGGCCTGGTTTTTCCGGGTGGTGCAGGCGTCTTTCGCGCAGCGGCGCAAGACGCTGGCGAACAACCTGCTCGGCGTATTTATGCCGAAGGGAGAGCGCGCCCGGCTGGAGGCGCTGCTCGCAGAGGTCGGCATCGCCCCGGGTCGTCGCGGGGAGACGCTGTCCATGGACGAGTTCGCGCGGCTCTCGGAGCGCCTCAAGGCTGAAGCGGAGGGTCGAGCGGACTGACGCACCAATCGCCTATCCCTGCCATACGATACACGTAGGAAGGGGATGAGGCGATGAGGTCTGGCGACCTGGTCACGCGCCGATCCTATGGAGGCGATATCGTCTTTCGGATCGAACAGCTCCGGGATTCCCGTGCGATACTCAAAGGTGTGGATTATCGTCTGCTGGCGGATGCGCCCCTGGCGGATTTGGAGCCCTGCCGCGAAGACATGAGGCGGGCGGCGCCGGAGCCGGAGTTCCGCCGGTGGGAAATGAGAACGCGGCCCGAGACGCCGAAGCCGGTTGTTCAACCGGTGTATTATGAGGTGCCCGGCCGCATTCTTCATCTGGACGGAGACCCGAACTACCTGCGAAAAAGCATGAAAGTATACAAAGAGCTGGGTGTGCCCGCGGAAGGTTATTTTGTCCAGGAGGCTTTGATGCCGCAGGCTCTTGCCCAGTTGCTCCCCCAATCGCGCCCCGATATCGTCGTCATCACCGGGCATGACGGATTGCTGAAAAACCGGATGCCGGAAGATGTGTTCGATATCGGCAATTACAAAAACTCCCGCCATTTCGTGACGGCCGTGAAAGTGGCCCGGCAATTCGAACGCAATCTCGACACGCTTGTCATCGTCGCAGGCGCGTGCCAATCCCACTTCGAGGCGTTGATGGACGCGGGGGCGAATTACGCCAGCTCGCCCGGCCGCGTGCTGATTCACGCCCTCGATCCGGTTGCGATGGCCGTACGGACCGCCCTGACGCCGGTGCGCGATTCGGTGAATCTGCATGAGGCGATCAGCCGGACCGTTTGCGGGATCAACGGGATGGGCGGCGTGGAGACTCGCGGAAGCTTTCGCGTGGGATTGCCCAAGGTGCCGGTCCATTCGGCCGGATGGGCGCACTACATTCCGCTCTCGGGCCAAGGTACGGCCATGCCGGGACAGACCGTCACATTCGCCCGCGGCTTCGCGGGCGGGGACAGGGGCCGCCGTTAGGGCGGCTTGCGCGTATGCGCAAGCGTTTTTAGCCGCGCAAAGTCTGGATTGGAACCCAACTGTTGGAAATGGCCGGGTGGCGGAGAGCATCGGGGATTTCTCCCGGGGCGATCGGCACGATGGCCTCTTTTTTTAAGAACGGCTAAAGCTTGATGAAAATAATGATTGACAATAACTTTTTATCGCTGATATAATAATCAATTTAATTTGACATACTACCTCGTATGGGTTATAATGGACAAGGAAAGAGGTGGTAGAACCATGGCGAGAAACGCGCTCATGGATATCAAACGCAGTCTGGAAGCACATGTCGGAGAGAAGATCATGTTGCGGGCTGACGGCGGTCGGCGCAAGACGATCGAACGCACCGGCGTTCTTGAGGAAACCTACCCTTCCGTCTTCATCGTCAAGCTGGACGAGGAACAGAACGCGTTCAAGCGCGTCTCCTACAGCTATGCCGACGTGCTCACCGATTCCGTACAAGTAACGATCTGCAAAGAGCAGGGGAATTTCCGGATTACCCATGCGTAAACCTGAAGAAAAATGTGCAGCGACCCTACGGGCCGCTGTTTTTTTATGGCGAATCGGCTCGCTCCCCGGCTTTCGGCCGGTTGAAAGGCGGTTTCGCGTTTGGGCTGCGGCCGGCGAAGCCGGATTCGGAATGGCGTCGCCGTCCGGCGGGACCGGTGGCAGCATTTGGCGGACATGCGCCGTCCCGCGTGCACGCATACTAAGCGGGACGCCGCGCAGGCCGGCGGACGCGACATCGAGGAGGGGACAGCATGGGCCGCCGCAGAGGCATGATGTCCGAGCAGTTTAAATACGAACTGGCCAAAGATCTGGGATTTTATCAAACCGTGCAGCGGGAAGGCTGGGGCGCCATTCGCGCCAAAGACGCCGGCAATATGGTAAAACGAGCGATCGAACTGGCGGAGCGGCATTTGGCGGGACAGAACCGGCCGCCGCGTTGAACGAATAACGGTTCCGGCATTCGCAGGAATAGCCGAACGAATAGGATCCCTTCTGAGCGGACAGCGACAAGCAACCCTTGCTGCCGGCTTGGAGGGGATTTTTTTATGGGGAATTCTCGCGGGAACCGAACGGCCCGCTCCGAGTGGACTTCGGGGCCACTTTTCCTTATCATGTTCTTATACTCTTATTCGTTTCAGGCAATTGGCCGTACGGATGTCGGAAAAGGTGAAGCGCATGATAAAGGTGTACGAAAAAGCCCCGGCAAAAATCAATCTGTCCCTCGATGTGCTGCGCAAACGCGAGGACGGTTACCATGAAGTCGAGATGGTCATGACGATGATCGATCTCGCCGACCGGCTGGAGATGCGCGAGCTTCCCCGCGATTCGATCGTGATCTCGAGTCAGGCCGGTTATATCCCGTTGGACGAGAAAAATCTGGCGTTTCAAGCGGCCAAGCTGATCAAGGAACGCTATAACGTGCGGCAGGGCGTATACATTCATCTGGACAAAAAAATACCGGTGGCCGCCGGACTTGCGGGCGGCAGCAGCGATGCGGCGGCTGCGCTTCGCGGGCTGAACCGGCTGTGGAATTTGAATATTCCGACGGACGAGCTGCAGCGCCTGGGCGCGGAGCTCGGCTCGGACGTGCCGTTCTGCGTCACCGGAGGCACGGCGGTGGCCCGCGGACGGGGGGAAGTGCTGGAGCCCATCCCCGATCCGCCCCAGTGCTGGGTTGTATTGGCCAAGCCGTCCATCAACGTCTCGACGGCGGATGTCTACGGCAGATTCCGCGTCAACCCGGCGCTGAAGCCTTCGACGGCAGGCGTGACCGAAGCGATCCGGAAAGGCGACTTCGCCGCCATGTGCCGCTCGCTGGGCAACGCGCTGGAATCCGTAACGCTTCCGCTGTATCCCGAGGTGCGCCAGATCAAGGAGCTGATGGTCCGCCTCGGAGCCGACGGCGTGCTCATGTCGGGGAGCGGGCCTACGGTGTACGCGCTCGTCCAGCGCGAGTCCAAGGTCGCCCGGCTGTATAACGGCTTGCGCGGCTTCTGCAAGGAAGTTTACGCGGTTCGGCTTCTGACGTCGACGGGAGGCGGCGCTGCCGATTAACCGTTCGGGCAAGCCGGAAGCGGATCGCCGGCGACGGCATAACCATGTTAGTGTTACGCCGACCTGACGCTGGCGCGTCAGGTTGTTTTTCATGAATGAGTTGCGAAAAAGCGTATAAAAATGATATAGTTTGTTTATATTATTCGGATTTAAGGCTTGCGGCGGCGTAAGCGGTCAGCCTGCCGGAGATGAGGAGTTGTCGATGAGAAAGCTGAAACGTAGCGCCCGATTGGTCGAGATGACCCAATACCTGCTGAGCAGGCCCCATACGTTGATTCCTCTGACTACGTTCGCCGAACGATACGGCTCCGCGAAGTCTTCGATTAGCGAAGATTTGGGGATTATCAAGGAAGTATTCGAGGAAGAAGGCCTGGGAGAACTGCATACGCTTGCAGGGGCTGCGGGCGGAGTCAAATATACGCCGCTCGTGCGGCAATCGGATGCGCTGCAATTTGTCCGCGAATTTTGCCGCCTGCTTGAGCAGCCCGAGCGCGTGCTGCCGGGCGGGTATCTGTACATGTCCGATCTGCTGGGCCGGCCCGCGCTGCTGCAACAGATCGGCAAGATGTTCGCCACGGCGTTCGCGGGGCGCGAGCTTGACGTCGTCATGACGGTTGAGACCAAAGGCATCCCGCTTGCGTACGCAACCGCTTCCTGGCTGAACGTGCCGGTCGTCATCGTGCGCCGGGACAGCCGCGTCACCGAAGGATCGGCTGTCAGCATCAATTACGTATCCGGGTCCAGCAAGCGGATTCAGACGATGTCCCTGGCGAGGCGCGCGCTGCGCGAGCAATCGAACGTGCTCATCATCGACGACTTCATGCGGGCGGGAGGCACGATTCGGGGCATGATGGACCTGCTTCAGGAGTTTCACGCGAACGTGCAGGGAGTAGGCGTGCTTGTCGAGTCGGCGGACGCGGACGAACATCTGGTGGATGATTATATATCGCTGGCCAGGCTGACCGGAGTCGATCCCCGCACGCGGGAGATTCGCGTCAGCCCGGGAAGCTATTTCAAGGAGGCCGATGAACAATGAAATTGGAGATCGTAGCGAGCTCCGCGGCGCCTGCCGCAATCGGACCGTATTCGCAAGCGGTGAAAGCGGGACCGTTCCTCTACACGTCGGGACAAATCCCGTTGACCGCCGAGGGCGTACTCGTCGAGGGAGGCATCGTTGAACAGACGCATCAGGTGTTCCGTAACCTGAAGGCCGTGCTGGAGGAAGCGGGAACGGATTTCAGCCGGGTCGTGAAGACGACGGTGTTTTTGAAGGACATGAACCAGTTCGCGGCCTTCAACGAGGTGTACGCTTCTTACTTCGGAGACCATAAACCGGCCCGTTCGACCGTGGAAGTGGCACGGCTGCCGAGAGATGTTCTTGTCGAAATAGAGCTGGTCGCGGCGCTTCCTGTCGAATAACCGTCAGGACGGGAAAAAAACAAAAATTTATTTGTATTTTTGCGAGAATTCCTTCTTCAACAAGAAGGAATTTTTATATGTTCTGTGGAATATATCACCAAGTCTCCTGCTGATGGCAAAAGGTGGTGAACTCCATGCAAATTACTGATGTGCGCCTGCGCCGTGTGAACACGGAAGGCCGGATGAAAGCGATCGCATCGATTACGATCGACAACGAGTTTGTCGTGCACGACATTCGCGTTATCGACGGCAACAACGGCATGTTCGTCGCAATGCCCAGCAAGCGGACGCCCGATGGCGAATTCCGAGATATTGCTCACCCGATCTCGTCCAGCACGAGGGAAAAAATTCAGATGGCGGTGCTCGCGGAATACGAGCGCGCGGCCAGTGAAGAAGAAGTCATGGAGGCGGGGGCCTAAATCCCGGCACGCAGGGAGCCGTTACCGGCTCCCTTTCTTTTTTGCCCGAAGTGAGCTATATTCGTTATAGCGATTGGCAAGAAGGAGCGGCGCGGGGCTGATCCGGTCTTCGGACGGAGCCGCGTCAGGGGAGGAAGTCTCGTAATGAAGCGTATGGCCATCATCTTGGCCGCCGGCCAAGGGAAACGGATGAAATCGAAATTGTATAAAGTGCTGCACCCGGTTTGCGGAAAACCGATGGTGGGGCACGTTACGGATATGCTGCGGAGCATCGGCACGGACCGGACGGTTGTCGTCGTCGGCCACGGGGCGGAAGCCGTGCAGGCCTACTTGGGAGACCGGGCGGAATATGCCCTGCAGAAGGAGCAGTTGGGCACGGGACATGCGGTGCTGCAAGCGGAGCCGCTGTTGGGGCAGGAGGACGGCGTCACGACCGTCATCTACGGCGATACCCCGCTGGTTACGCCGGAGACGATCGAAGCGATGCTGGAGCTGCAGGGCCGGGAAGGAGCGGCATGCGTGCTGCTGACCGCCCGGGTGGACAATCCGTTCGGACTCGGACGCATTATCCGCGCGGCCGACGGAAGTCTCGACCGCATCGTGGAGCAAAAGGACGCGAGCGCCGAGGAAGCGGCCGTCCGCGAGATCAACGCGGGCACGTACTGCTTCGACAACCGCAAGCTTTTTGCGGCGCTGCGCCAAGTGACGAACGATAATGCGCAAGGGGAATATTATCTCACCGACGTGATCGCGATTCTGAAGGCCCAGGGCGAGAAAGTGCTGGCGTACTGCACGGAGGACGCGTCGGAGGCGCACGGGGTCAACGACCGCGTCCAGCTCGCGGAGGCGGAAGCGATCATGCGCGCCCGCATCGCCCGCCGCCATATGCTGAACGGCGTGACGATTCAGGACCCGGCGAGCGTGTATATCGAAGCCGACGTGACGATCGGATCGGATACGACGCTGCTGCCGGGCACGGTGCTTCGCGGCCGTACGGCGATCGGCGAGGACTGCCGGATCGGGCCGAATGTGGAAATCGCCGATTCGACCGTCGGCAGCCGGGCGGAGATCCGCTATGCGGTGCTGTCGGAGGTTAACGCGGGGAACGGCGTTACGGTCGGGCCGTACGCTTACTTGCGGCCGGGCACGGTGCTTGCGGACGGCGTGAAGGTCGGCGATTTCGTCGAGATCAAGAACGCCACGATCGGCGAAGGCAGCAAAGTGCCTCATCTGAGCTACGTGGGGGACGCCCGCGTCGGCAGCGGCGTCAACATCGGCTGCGGCGCCATCACGGCCAACTACGACGGCTTCAACAAATCGTTGACGGAGATCGGCGACGGCGCCTTCATCGGGAGCAATGTCAATCTGATCGCGCCGGTCCGTGTCGGCGAAGGCGCTTATGTCGTGGCCGGCTCGACGATTACGCATGACGTCGGCGCGGGCGACCTCGCGATCGCGCGGGAGCGCCAGATCAACAAGCCGGGGTATGCCGACATCATCCGGCAGAGAAAGCGGGCGGCCAAGGAGAAGGAAGGGCGGAACTGATCGGGCGGCAAGCCCTTGAATCTTGCAGGTAAATTTTTCTCCCGAAATGGGCACAGTAGTGTGGAAGGCTCCCTGTTACCTCTGGAGCGAAACCATTCGGGAGGGCGATTCCATGTCCATGTCGATTCGGGCGCAACCGCGCGAGCGGTCGACGAAGTCCGCTGTGAAGGAGCTACGCAAGCAAGGCCGCATCCCCGGCGTCGTCTACGGGAAATCCGTCGGGAGCGAGGCGATCAGCGTCGACGCCAAAGAGCTGATCGCGCTTCTCCGCGGCCACGCGACCGGCGTGGTGGAGCTGGAGACTCCGAACAACGGCAAGCAGCCGGTCATGCTGTCAGGCGTTCAGCGCGACAACATCAGCGGCAACGTGCTTCATGTCGATTTCCATCAGGTGAACATGAACGAACCCGTCAGGGCCGAGGTTCCGGTCGAGCTGGCCGGAGAGCCGAAGGGCGTCAAGGAAGGCGGCATCCTGACCGTTCTGGTGCACCAGGTCGAGATCCGCTGCTTGCCGACCGACATACCGTCCGCGCTGGTGCTCCAGGTCGACGGCTTGGAGATCGGCGACAGCGTGACGGCGGCCGACCTGCCGCTGCCCGAAGGCGTCGAGCTGCTGACCGACGGGCAGTTGGTGATCGCGACGGTGCTCGGCGTGCAGAAGCAGGGGCAGGACGAGGAGGATCCGGCCGTCCAGTCGCCGTCGGAGCAATTGGAGGAAAAGGCGGAGACGGATCATTCCGTCAAATCTTAAACAAGCATAAGCAGCACAGGCGAAGGGTTACGCTCGCGGACCGCGATGTAACCCTTCCCTTCCGTATGGGGGAGGACTTGTGGAATGAAGTGGATTGTTGGGCTCGGCAACCCGGGCAAGCCCTACGAGCGGACGCGGCACAATATCGGATTTCTGGCGGTGGACCGGCTGGCCGCCGACTGGGGCATCTCCGTCACACAGTCGCGTTTCAAGGCGCTGGTCGGCGAAGGACAAGCCGGGGGGCAAAAAGTATTTCTGATCAAGCCGATGACGTATATGAATTTGTCCGGCGAGACGATCCGGGCCTTTATGGATTTTTATAAGACAGATATGACCGATTGCATCGTCATTTATGACGATCTGGATACGCCCTTCGGCCAAATGCGGCTAAGATACAAGGGCAGCGCGGGCGGCCACAACGGCATCAAATCGATTATCCAGCACGCGGGAACGCAGCAGTTCAATCGGGTGCGGATGGGAATTTCCCGGCCGGCTCCGGGCTCCAACATCGCCGATTACGTGCTGTCCAATTTTACGAAGGCCGAGTGGGAAGCCCTGCCGGGTATTCTGAACCGCGCCGCCGAGGCGGTCACGGCGGCTCTGCGGGAGCCGTTCGACAAGGTGATGGCCCGCTTTAACGGCCAAGAGGGGTAAAAACGGATTCCCGCGTCCATACTAGTAGAATCCAGTTCTACTTCGGAGGCGGGAGGGATATATATGTTGGTGTCGTACTGCTGCCGGTACTGCTCGTCGCAGATGGGGCGGCTGGAGGGGAACGCGCTGGACGAGGCGCGGCTCGGGTTCGATTTCTTGACCCCGGAAGAGCGCGAAGATATAATTACGTATGATTCGAGCGGCAATGTGACCGTTCGGCTCGTATGCGACTACTGCCGGGAGGCGCTTGAGGCGAATCCCGAACTGACGCTGATCGCAAGCCCTCTGCAATAAAGCGCGATACGAGAGGGAAATGGAGTAAATTGAGGATACAGGCCTCGGCGCTTGGCGCCGTGGCTTCTTTTGCCATGGTGGCGAGCAGGTCGTGATCCTGCCCGCAGTTGCGAGGAGGAAGCGGTTTCATGCAAGAGTTGGTGCGCTTATTCGGCGAGGAGCGGGATGTTCAAGCCATTGCGGCCGGCATCGCTGCGGGAATGAAGGAGCAGCTCATCTCCGGACTGGCCGGATCGGCCCGTCAGGTATTTATGGCATCCATCATGGAACAGACGGAACGTCCGCTGTTTGTGATTGCGCCGAACTTGTTCTCGGCCCAGAAAATCGCCGAAGACCTCGCGGAGCTTATGCCGCCGGGACAGGTGCTGCTGTACCCGGCCAACGAATTGATCGCCGCGGAGACCGCGGTGGCGAGCCCGGAGACGCTGGCCCAGCGGATCGAGGTGCTGACCCGGCTGGCCGAAGGGTTCCGCGGAGCCGTCGTCGCTCCGGTTGCGGGAGCCCGACGCTGGCTGCCGACCAAGGACGTGTTCGCGCAATCCGTGTTCGAGATTGCCGTCGGCGGGAAGCTTGAGCTGGAGCCGTTCCTGAAGCGGATGATCGAGATCGGCTACGAGCGGGTCGAACAGGTCGAACGCAAGGGGCAGCTCAGCGTAAGGGGAGGCATTATCGACTTCTACCCGCTGACTGCTCCTGCCGCCTATCGCGTGGAATTGTTCGACGACGAAGTCGACTCGATCCGGAGCTTCGACGTGTCCGATCAACGGTCTACCGATACGCTGCAGCGCGTCAAGGTGACGCCTTGCCGCGAGGTGATCGCCGACAATCGGCGTGTCGCCAACGCGGCTCAGCACGCAAGCGAGCTGCTGGAAGCGCAGCTGGAGAAGATGACGGACCGTCAGGCGAAGAAAAAGCTGGCCGACGGGATCGGGGCGCAGATCGAAGCGCTCCGCGAGCGGCAGCCGTTCGAGCATCTCTATCAATACGTGTCGCTGCTTTATCCGGAGCGGCAGACGCTGTTCGATTATATCCCCCGCGACGCGATTCTGGTCGTCGACGAACCTTTGCGCCTGATGGAGACGGGCAAGCAGTTGGAGCGGGACGAAGCGGAATGGATGACGTCGCTGTTGGCCGAAGGGCGCTCTCTGCCCGCTTTCACGCTGTCCAAACCGGTGGATTCCCTGATGTATAAGCCGCCGTTCCCGACGCTGTACTTGTCGTTGTTCCTGCGCCAAATTCCGCATACGCAGCCGCAAAATATCGTGAATTTCACCTGCCGGGCGATGCAGAACTTCCACGGGCAGATGAACGTGCTGAAGGCCGAGATGGAGCGGTGGCGGAAAGGCGGAGCCCGGATTCTGATGCTGGCGGACGGGCCCGAGCGCGTGCAGCGCGTGCGGCGGGTACTGGCGGATTACGAGATTCCGGAGCCGACCATACGGGACGGCAATCTGCAGAACGGCTTCGAACTGCCCTCCGCGAAGCTGGTTGTGGTCACCGAAAGCGAAATATTCACCCAGAAGCAGCGGAAGCAGCAGCCCAAGACGGCGGTCAAGAAGCTGGACAACGCGGAGCGGCTCAAAAGCTACACCGATCTGCGCGTCGGCGACTACGTCGTTCACGTCAATCACGGCATCGGCCGGTACGTCGGCATCGGCACGCTGGTCATCGGGGGCATTCATAAGGATTATCTGCATATTATGTATGCGGGCGGGGACAAGTTGTCCGTGCCGGTCGAACAATTCGACCTGATCCAGAAATACATCGGCACCGAGGACAAGGAGCCCAAAATCAACAAGCTGGGCGGCTCCGAGTGGACCAAGGTCAAGAACAAGGTTCGCGCGTCCGTGCAGAACATCGCCGACGATCTGATCAAGTTGTACGCGGAGCGGCAGTCGATCCGCGGCTACGCGTTCAGCCGGGATTCGGACTATCAGCGCGAATTCGAGAGCATGTTCCCGTATCAGGAGACGCAGGATCAGCTTCGGGCGATTCAGGAGATCAAGAGGGATATGGAGAAGCCTCGTCCGATGGACCGGCTGCTGTGCGGCGACGTCGGCTACGGCAAGACCGAGGTGGCGATCCGCGCCGCCTTCAAAGCGGCTTACGACGGCAAGCAGGTGGCCGTTCTCGTGCCGACGACGATCCTGGCGCAGCAGCACTACGAGACGTTCCGCGAGCGGTTCTCGGGATTCCCGTTCAACATCGCCGTGCTCAGCCGGTTCCGCTCGCGCAAGGAGCAGAACGAGACGATCAAGGGCGTGAAGGCGGGAACCGTGGACATCGTGATCGGCACGCACCGGCTGCTGTCCAAGGACCTGGTCTTCAAAGATCTCGGGCTGCTTATCGTCGACGAGGAACAGCGGTTCGGCGTCACGCACAAGGAGAAGCTGAAGAAGCTCCGCACGTCCGTCGACGTCCTGACGCTGTCCGCTACCCCGATCCCGCGCACGCTGCATATGTCCATGCTCGGCGTTCGCGATTTGTCCGTGATCGAGACGCCGCCGGAAAACCGCTTCCCCGTCCAAACCTACGTGGTCGAGCACAGCCCGACGCTGGTGCGGGAAGCGATCGAACGGGAGCTTGCCCGGGGCGGCCAGGTGTATTACCTGTTCAACCGCGTGCAGGGCATCTATCAGATGGCGGAGCAGATCTCGATGCTCGTGCCGGACGCGCGCGTCGTCGTGGCGCACGGGCAGATGTCCGAGTCGGAGTTGGAGCGGACCATTCTCGAATTCCTCGACGGCGAGCACGACGTGCTCGTAAGCACCAGCATCATCGAGACGGGTGTCGACATCCCGAATGTCAACACGCTGATCGTCCACGATGCGGACAAGATGGGGCTGTCCCAGCTATACCAGCTTCGCGGAAGGGTCGGCCGTTCGAACCGGATCGCCTACGCGTACTTCACCTATCAGCGGGACAAGGTGCTCAATGAGGCGGCGGAGAAGCGGCTGCAGTCGATCAAGGAATTCACGGAGCTGGGCTCCGGATTCAAAATCGCCATGCGCGACCTGGCGATCCGGGGGGCGGGCAATCTGCTCGGAGCGGAGCAGCACGGATTCATCGCCGGCGTCGGCTTCGACTTGTATTCGCAGATGCTGGCCGAAGAAATCCGCAAGCGCAAGCGCGAGGTCGACGGCGAGGAGCCGGCGGAGGAGCCGCTGGCGCCGACGACGATCGAGCTTCCGATCGAAGCGTATTTGCCCTCGGAATATATTTACGACAGCATGCAGAAGATCGAGATTTACAAAAAGGTGGCGGCCGTGCAGTCGGACGAGGAGATCGACGACCTGCTCGACGAGCTGGTCGACCGGTTCGGCGAACCGCCGCTCGCCGTGCGCAATCTGCTGAAGGTGGCGAGACTTCGCGTGTACGGCACGCTGATGGGACTGGACACGATCGGGCAGAAGGGCGAAGATCTCGTGCTGACCTTCCATACCGGCGCTCAGACGGATGGACAGATCCTGGCGCAAATCGCGCAGTCGTTCGAACAGCCGGTCGAGTTGGTGCAGGGCGTACCGATGAAGGCGCTGATCAAATGCCGGAGATTGTCCCTTGCCGATTCGGTGGAACTGTGCGAACGTTTTCTGGTACAATACAAAGAGGCTGTCCATTCGAAAGGAGAAGAGTTGCATAATGTTGCGCAATAAAAAATGGCGAATAACCGCCATCGCGCTGCTTGCGCTGACGGTGTTCGCCGTTGGTTGCGGCGGCAAAAAAGATCTCGTCGCAACCTACAAAGACGGGGGAGGAGTCACCAAGGCCGAACTGGACAAATATGCAAGTGTGAACTTGCTGTTCCAACCCGCTTACGAGATGTTCAAGGAAGACCCCGAATTTCAAAACATGCTGCTTCATCAATTGATCGGACTGAAGATCAAAAGCGAACAAGCCGACTCGGCCGTCAAAGACGAGGTCGAAACGAAGCTGAAAGAGCAAATGGCCGAGTTCGACAAAGTTCTGAAGGATCATCCCGACGCGGATAAGCAGATGAAAGACGCCGATATCTCCAGGGATGATATCGAAACGTTTTTCCGCCGGCATATGCTGGCGAACGGCGTGGCCGGCAAGGACGTGAAGGATGAAGACATCAAGAAAGAATACGACGCGTCCATCGCACAGGACCCGCATATGTTCGACACCGCGTCGGTACGGCATATTCTGATCAACTTCACCGATCCCGAAGGCAAGGAGCGCACGAAGGAAGACGCGCTCGCCCGGGCCAAGGAAGTGCATAAGAAGCTGCAGGAAGGCGGCGACTTCGCGGCGCTGGCCAAGGAGTATTCCGAGGACCCGGGGTCCAAGGACAACGGCGGTCTCTATGAAGACGCCCAAGTCAGCCAGTGGGTGGAGGCGTTCAAGAAAGCCGCGATCGAGCTGCCGCTGAACACGATCAGCGACCCGGTCGAGACGGAATACGGATATCACATCATGAAAGTCGAGAAACGGACGCTCAAGACGTTCGACGATGTCAAGGGCGAGATTAAAATGTCGCTTGCCGACCGCAAGCTGAGCGAATTCATCGAGAAGGAAGTGCCGGGGCTGATCGAGCAGAACAATCTGCCGTCTCCGACGCCGACGCCGTCGGCTTCTCCGGAGCCGACCGCTTCTCCGTCGGCCAGCCCGGCCGCCGACAGCACTCCAAGTCCAAGCGCCAGCCCGTCGGCAAGCTGATCCGCTAAGGACAAAACGTCTTTCGCAAGGCCGGACCCGGCCGGGCGAAAGGCGTTTTTTTTCAAAAAATGGGACGCAAACCGAATGAAAGCCGCGAAATCTATAGAGAGGCTTGTCCGAAACACTCGTGCGGAGTCGAAGAGGGGAGGGATCGGGCAGTTTGGTATAACTTGACGGACGGGGCGCATACTATGCTCAGATTCCAATCCCCCACTGACGTTGCAATTTCATCAAAGGCGCCCAGCGCCCCATTTACTCCGAGAAAGCGAGGCATCAAGAGGATGAAGGCAACCGGAATTGTAAGACGGATCGATGATTTGGGCCGCGTGGTTATTCCGAAAGAGATTCGCCGGACCCTGCGGATTCGCGAAGGCGACCCTCTGGAAATTTTTGTAGATCGTGACGGAGAGGTTATTCTTAAGAAATATTCCCCGATCGGGGAGCTTGGCGACTTCGCCAAAGAGTATGCGGAATCATTGTTCGAGAGCACGGGACATATCACGATGATCACCGACCGGGATTCGATTATCGCCGTCGCGGGCGGATCGAAGAAGGAATATCTGGACAAATCGGTCGGCTCCCTGGTGGAAACCGCGATGGAAAACCGCCGCTCGATTCTGGAGACGAACCCCGGCAGCTACGATATCAGCAAGGAGTCGACGGAGCAGATTTCTTCTTACGTGATTGCGCCGATCGTCGCCAGCGGCGATCCGATCGGAGCCGTGCTGCTGGTGAGCAAAGAAGAAGGCGTCAAAATGGGACAGATGGAACTGAAGATGGCCGAGACGGCCGCCGCGTTTTTAGGCAAGCAGATGGAGCAATAAACGCAAGGGCGGGTTGCGCGGAGAGGAGAGCGCTCCGGTACGCGCGAGCCGGCTTCGGGCGTTGGCCGAGGGGCCGAAGAGGCGCCAGCCTGCGGCCGGGCCGATCCATGCCCGCGGATGAAGCGAAGAACGGTCGAGAATACGCGCGAGACAATTACGAACGGCTTTTCGTCCGGGGTTCGGGCGGCGAGCCGTTTTCGCGTTTGCCGGAATCGCGGGCCGATGTCCGGGATAACGTGGTATCCGGCGGGCCGTTCCGCTATAATGGATAGCGAAATCCATCCGGTACGGCAAGGAGCGGCGGCAAGATGGCGTCTATGTCGAAATGGGCCCGGGGCGCCGCGCTGCTTGGTTTGGCCGCCCTGACGGTGAAGCTGCTGGGCGCCGTTCAGAAGATTCCGTTCCAAAATTTGGCGGGCGATGCGGCGTTCGGCCTTTACAGCGCGGTTTATCCGCTTTATTCGATCTTGTTGGTGCTGGCGACTTCGGGGTATCCTGTCGCGATCTCAAAGTTTGTTTCGGAATATACGCTGGCGGGGGACCGCCAGGCGGCGCGGCGGACGGTGCGCCTCGCGGCGGCGTGTATGGCCGGGGCGGGGGTGGCCGGGTTCGCGCTGCTCTACGGGGGAGCGGAAACGGCTGCGTCCTGGATCGGTTCGCCGGCCGCGGCTTCCTCCATCCGGGCCGTCTCCTGGTCGCTGCTCCTTATGCCCTGGCTGGCGGCGATCAGGGGCTACGAGCAAGGGATGGGCCGGATGGGCGCGTCGGCCGCCTCCCAGGTGGTCGAGCAGACGGCGCGCGTTGTTTTTATGGTCGGGTCCGTCATCGTCCTGACGGCGCGCGGGGCCGACGCCCAGACGTTGTCGGCGGCCGCTCTGCTGGGCTCCGCCGTCGGGGGCGCGTGCGCGATGGCGTCGCTGCTGCCCGTATGGCTGAGGGGGCGCGGCGAGCTGCGGACGCGCCGCGAGACGGCGGCCGCCGCGTCGGGAGCGGCAGAGGCGTTCGCGGGCGGGAGGAGGGCGCGGGGTTCGGCGGCGGTTCCGCTGCTCAAGCGGTTCCTCGCTTACGCGTTGCCTGTCAGCTTCGCTTCCGCGGCGCTGCCGCTGGTGTTTTTGACGGATTCGTTTACGCTGCTGCACCTGCTGCGCGATTACGGGCTGACGCCCGAGCAATCCCTGGCTTCCTTCGGCGTCTATCAGCGCGGTGTGCCTTTGGTTCAACTGATTGTGATGACGGCGGCGGCTGCGGGCGGGGCGCTTGTGCCGGCCATCGCCCAATATGCGTCTTCCGGCCGGACGGCCGAGGCGGAGCGGACGGCCGGAACGGCGCTTCGGTTGGCCTTATGGGGCGGACTGGCCGCCGCCGCCGGATTGGCGCTGATCTCCGGCTCCGCCAACATGATGCTGTACGGCAACGGCGACGGCAGCGGCGTGATGGCGCTGATGGCCCTGAGCGCGTGGTTCGCCGTGCTGCACGCGGTCAGCGGCAGCATCCTGCAAGGCTTCGGCGACGTCGCGGCGCCGGCGCGCAGCCTGGCGGTTGCGTCGCTGCTGAAGCTCGCGCTGAACGCTGCGCTCGTGCCTGCGCTCGGCCTCGCCGGCGCTTCGCTGGCGCTGGTCGCCGCCTACGCGCTCGCGGCGGCAATGCAGCTCGCGGCGCTTCGCCGCCGCGTGCCGCTGCGCGCCGCCGGCCGCCGGGCCGCCGCGTGGCTCGCCAGCGTCGCCGCGATGGCCGCCGCCGCCGCTGCCGCGGAGTACGGCCTGACGGCCGTACTCCACGGCGCCGGCTGGGGCCCGCGCGCCACGGCGACGCTCGCGGCGCTCGGCGCGATGGGCGCGGGCGCCGCCGCGCTGGCGGCGTCCGCGCTGCGCCTCGGCGAGGTGCGCGAGCCCGAGCTGGCTGCGCTCGCGGGCGAGCGGGCGGCTGCGCTGGCGGCGTCGCTGCGTCGCTGGCGGCTGCTGCCGCGGGAGCGCTGACGCCGCAGCCGCGCTTGTGGGCGGCGCCCGCGGCTGGCTGCCGGTTCCGGGCGGCCTATACGCGCAGCCCTATCTAACCAATGGAGGCATCTACTATGTCGCAACCCCGTATTATCGCGGTCGGACTCGGCTCGGGCGACCCGGATCAACTGACGCTCGGCGTCTGGCGCAAGCTGCAGTCCGCTTCGGCGGCCGGCACGCTCCGCGTGCGCACGGCGACGCATCCCGCGGTGCGCCGGATTGAGGCGGAAGGCCTCGTATACCGCGCTTACGACGACATCTACGAGACCCATGACCGGTTCGAGGATGTCTACGAGACGATCGCCGCCTCGCTGATCGACGAAGCGCCGAAGGCGCCCGACGCGATCGTCTACGCCGTTCCCGGCCACCCGATGGTCGCGGAACGTACCGTTCAACTGCTGCGCGAGCGGTGCCCCGCAGCCGGCATCGCGTTTGAAATTGCCGGCGGCGAGAGCTTTCTCGACCAGGCGTTCGTCCGCCTCGGGTTTGACCCGATCGAGGGGTTTCAACTGCTCGATGCGGCGTCTCTGAAGCCGGACCTGCTGCGGCCGGAGCTGCATACGTTGATCGGGCAAGTCTACGACGCCATGACCGCGTCGGACGTGAAGCTCGCGCTGATGGAGCTGTATCCCGACGATTACGAGGTCGTGGCCGGGCACGCGCTGGGCGTGCCGGGAGAGGAACGGATCGACCGGGTTCCGCTGTACGAGCTGGATCGGCTGCCCCATTACGGCAACCTGTCGCTCGTCTGGGTGCCGCGCACGGACAATGCCGACCTCCGCGTCCGCCGGTTCGAGCGGCTCCGCGAGATCGTCGAGATTTTGCGCAGCCCCGAGGGATGCCCGTGGGACCGCGAGCAGACGCACGAGAGCCTGCGCAAGCACCTGATCGAGGAGACGTACGAGGTGCTCGACGCGATCGGGGACGACGACCCCGACGCGATGTGCGAGGAGCTTGGCGACCTGCTGCTTCAGGTGATGCTGCACGCGCAGATCGAAGCCGAGACCGGCGCCTTTACCGTATACGACGTGATTGCCGGCCTGAACGAGAAGCTCATCCGCCGCCACCCCCACGTGTTCGGCGAACGCAAGGCAGCCGATGCCGAAGAAGCGTTGTCCCGCTGGCAGGCGATGAAAGCGGCCGAGAAAGCGGCCAGAGCCGGAACCGGGCGGGACGAGAAGCCGGCTTCGGCGCTCGACGGCGTCCCGAGGGAGCTTCCTTCCTTGTACAAGGCGCTCAAGCTGCAGAAAAAAGCGGCGGCCGTCGGTTTCGACTGGCCGGACGCCGAAGGCGTCTTCGCCAAAGTCGAGGAGGAGCTGGCCGAAGTCCGCGAAGCCCGCGCTTCCGGAGATTCGGAGCGCGTCGCGGACGAGTTGGGCGATCTGCTGTTTGCGATCGTGAATCTGGCCCGGTTCGTCAAAGCCGATCCGGATGCCGCGCTCGAACGGACGAACCGCAAGTTCGTCAAACGTTTTTCGTATATGGAAGAGCAACTGCGTTTAAGAGGCAAAAAACTGGAGAATACTAGTCTTGAAGAGATGGAGTCGTACTGGCAGGCGGCAAAAAAACTTCCATGATTCCCCTTGAAATCGGCAGGAATTCCTTCTGCCGCACCGAATACTTAGACTTAGGTCGCGTGCAAGCGACAAAATCTCGCAAAATATTTACGTACGATACAGGAGGGACTTTTTGAGATGAACAAGCAAGATCTTATTTCCAACATTGCAAAAAAAAGCGGACTGTCCAAAAAAGATGTGGAGACCGTTCTGAACGGCTTCCTGGGCGAAGTTGAAACCGCGCTGTCCAGCGGCGAGAAAGTGCAGCTGATCGGCTTCGGCACGTTCGAAACCCGTCAACGCGCTTCCCGCACGGCTCGCAACCCGCAAACAGGCAAGCCGATCACCATTCCGGAATCCAAAGTTCCTGCGTTCAAAGCGGGCAACAAACTTAAAGAAGCTGTAAAATAATGCGGCTTGACAAGTTTCTGAAAGTCTCCCGCCTGATCAAACGTCGGACTGTCGCCAAGGACGTGTCCGAGCAAGGCCGGGTTTGGATCAACGGCCGGGAGGCAAAACCCGCCAGCGCCGTAAAAGTCGGCGACGAGCTGACCGTGCGGTTCGGACAGAAGCAAGTGGTGGTTCGCGTCGAACGGCTGGCCGAGACGACCCGCAAGGACGAAGCCGGGGGCTTGTATACGATTCTTCGCGAGGAATGGCTGAACGAACGGGATGGAGACGCCTGAAACCGCAAACCTGCTCCGGAACAATTTTCCGGGGCAGTTTTTTTGCCTTGCGAAGCCGCCGCCCGCCGCGCTTGCCGCACATGCTTGTTCTAAATGCGGACGTGTCCCCATAGGGTAAAAGTAAGGAGGGGACTCGTTATGGCGGAACCGAGCAAGATCAAGCGGCAGGAGATCCGGCTGCTGAACCGGAAATCGCTGGACATTTCCGGCGTGTTGAAGGTGGAGAGCTTCGACAGCGAAGCGTTTTTGCTGGAGACCGAGGCCGGCGTGCTGGCGATCAAAGGGCAGAACCTGCATATGAAAAACTTGAATCTGGAGCAGGGCCTGGTCTCGATCGAAGGCTACGTGCATTCGTTGGTGTACCGGGACGGCAGCTCGGGCAAAAGCTCCGGGCTGTTAGGGAAGCTGTTCAAGTGAACCTGCACGTTCAGTTGTCCACCCTCCTGGCCATGGCCGGATGCGGTCTGGGCATGGGAGCCGTCTACGACGCGTACGGCGTCATCGCCGCGCGGCTCCGGTTCAGACGTTGGCTGTACGCCGTCTGCGATTTGCTGTACTGGCTGCTGCTCATACCGGTTGTGTTCCGCGTGCTTTATCTGAATAATGCAGGCGAGATGCGGCTCTATGTATTTTTGGGGCTGGGCATCGGCGTTTGTTTGCATCTGCTTCTGTTCTCGTCCTTCGTCCGCCGGGTGGTACGGATGCTGATCCGGGTTGTCGAATGGTTGTGGGCGGCGCTCCACTGGCTGTTCCGGATGCTGATTGTCAAGCCGCTGCTCATGCTGATCGCTGTCGTATGGGCGGTCTTGGGAATTGGGTGGAAAGTCGCTGTTTTTGCATGGAGGGTTATGATAAAATGTCTGTATCCGTTTACGTGGGTATATCGGCTGGCGGCCGCCCGATTTGAGCCGCCTCTGAGGCGGCTGGCGGCCCGGACGCTCGGGCCGGCATGGAATTGGGGCCGGCGGCTGTGGGACCGCTCCAAGCGCCAGAACCCCCCGGAACCTCCTCCCTCGGACGTTCCTCCGAAGGAGCCGGACTGAACCGGCGAAGCGGGACGAATGCCCTATCATGACGATTCCGGAGGTCGACAGGTTTCATGTCCGTATCCAACCGACAGCCTAATAAAACTCCGGTTCGCCGGAAAAAGGTGCATCGACGCTTTGTCTTGATGTTTATGGCCTGCTTTTTGGGATGGGCCGGAATCACCTGCTGGAACCAATTCGGCCAGCTCAAAGCGAAGGCGGCCGAAGTGGCGGAGATGGAGGCGAAGCTCGAAGAGGTGCGCCAGCAGAACGAAACGTACAAACAGGACATCGCCCGTCTGTCCGACGACGAATATTTGGAACAATGGATTCGGAGCCAGTATCATTACGCCAAACCCGGAGAGACCGTTTATTATAAGACGCAAGAATAAAAAGGCCGCGGCCGCGCGAGCGGACGAGCCTGCCGAGGGAAGTCGTGACGAACGCCCGATTGCGCTTGAAAATTGGACGTTTGGGGCGGCTTCTGTTCGTTGACGCTGGATTCGGGGTTGAGTTATAATCGGGGCAGAACCGGAGGATCGGACATTCTGCGAGGATGCGAGGCCGGTATTTTCAAGGGAGGCACGTTCTCATTTATGACAATTGAAGTGGGCAGCAAGTTGGAAGGCAAGGTGACCGGTATCACGCATTTCGGCGCGTTTGTCGAGCTGAAGCCGGGCGTAACCGGACTCGTCCACATTTCCGAGATCGCGGACAGCTATGTGAAGGACGTAAGCGATCATCTGAAGGTGCATGATATCATCACCGTCAAGGTTCTCTCGGTAGACCCCGGCGGGAAGATCGGATTGTCGATCCGGCAAGCTGTCGACAAGCCTGTTGCCCCCAGAACTCCCGGTACCGACCGGCCGTTCCCGCGCGATCGCGCCGATGGCGGCCAGGATCGCAGATTCCGCCAACGCGGCGGCGGCGGACAGCGGTCCTCATTCGAGGATAAAGTGAGCCGATTCCTGAAAGACAGCGAAGAACGCATGACATCCCTTAGAAAAAACACTGAAGGCAAACGCGGCGGGCGCGGCGCCCGCCGTTACTAGAAGCCAACCGACCGCTTCTCCCGTATATCGGGGGAAGCGGTTTTTAATTGCGGACCGGGACGCCTGGGGTTTGCCGGCTCTACGCCGGGCCGCATCCGTCCCGCAAGCCCTTCCCGCCCGGGAACGGGCCGAGCGCGGCCGCCGGAGGCGCCGATTGTTTCGTTTCGGGGCGATTCGCGTCCTCGTCTGCGAGCCGTGGCGATTCGCCGCCGCAGATGCGGTCGAGCTTCGTCTATCTCCGACAGCCATGCCTTGCCGCCGATTTTGCGAGAACGCTTGCAAGGCGCGGTTCGGCGAGGGTTCCGCCGCGGCGCGCGGGCTCCTTTACTATTTGTCGGAAAATTCTTTGAATCTAGCAACGCATTCTGACAAACTTTCTGAAGCCCCCCCGCCTATAATAGAGTCTACCTGAATCTGACAGAGGGCGAGGCGTTAAGCAAATGAAATGGAGCTTGTTCGGAAGCGCGAAGGAAATCGGAGGCGGAATGGAGAGCTGGAAGTCGGCGGGAACGAGAATAGGCAACTGGCGTTGGGTGCAGTGGTTCGATGCGAAAAAATGGTCGCTGCTCTTGCTGGCGATGGGATTTTTGCTTGGGCGGGCCATGGTGCTGGAGACGCTTGCGCCTTTTGCCCTCGCTTATTTTGCCGTGCTGTACTATCACCGGCGGGACCTGCTTCGCTGGGCCGGAGTCGCGATCGTAGCCGGCAGCCTGCTGGCTGCCCAGCCCCAGACCGCCGTGATCGCGGCGGAGATGCTTGTTTTTCTGTTGTTTCAAAAAGGACTTGAGCGATTCGAGCGGCAAGATATCTCGCACGCCCCGATGCTGGTGTTCGCGTCGATGCTGGCCGTTCAAGTGTTCGCCGAAGCGGTGGGGCCCGGCCTCGGCTGGTTCGAGCTGATGCTGTCGGGAGTCGAGGCGGCGTTCGGCTTCGTGCTGACGATGATCTTCCGGCAGGCGATACCGGTATTCACGCTGACCAAAAAAAATTACGCCCTGCGCAACGAGGAAATTATATGTTTGATGATTCTGCTGGCGTCGGTCATGACCGGGACGGTCGGATGGGTGTTGTACGGCGTGTCCGTCGAGCATGTGCTGTCCCGGTTGTTGATCCTGCTGTTCGCCTTGGTCGGGGGAGCGAGTCTGGGGGCGTCGGTGGGAGTGGTCGCCGGACTGATTCTGAGCTTGGCGAATCCGGACGCCGTCGCCCAGATGAGCCTGCTCGCGTTCGCCGGACTGCTCGGCGGATTGATGCGGGAAGGAGGCAAGCCTACGGTTGCGCTGGGCATGCTGCTCGGCTCGTCCATCCTCTCGGTGTACCTCGGCAGCCAGCAGCAGGCCGTGCAGTCCGCTTGGGAGTCGGTGGCGGCGGTCGTCTTCTTCCTGCTGACGCCCCGTTCCTTCCTGCAGACGATCGCCAAGTACGTGCCGGGCACGCAGGAGCATCAAAAATCCCAATTGGACTACGCCAAGCGGGTGCGCGAGGTTACCGCGAGACGGGTGCAACAGTTCTCCGACGTGTTCAAGCAGTTGTCGAGCACCTTCAAGCAGCCGGCCGGAACCGAGGAGGAGCGCAAGGAGGCGGAAGTCGGGCATTTCATGAACGCCGTCGCCCAGCGGGCCTGCTGGTCCTGCCACCGCCGCTCGCAATGCTGGGACCGCCGGTTTTCGGCGACGTACCAGTTCATGACCCAGGTGATGTCGGAGATCGAGAAAGGCGGCGACTTTCATCGCCGCGACATCAAGCCGGAGTGGAGGCAGGCTTGCGTCCGCACGGAGCGCGTGCTGGACGTGCTCAAGCAGCAGTACGAGTCGCACCGCCACGATCTGCATTGGAAGAAGCAGATCGCGGAGAGCCGCCAACTGGTGGCCGATCAGTTAAGCGGCGTCTCGCAGGTCATGGCGGATCTGGCGCGCGAGATCCAACGGGAGGGGCAGGAGATGTTCCTGCAGGAGGAGCAGATTCGCCAGGCGTTGGAGGAGCTGGGTCTGTCGATCCTGACGATCGATATTATCAGCCTCGATCCGGGCAACGTGGAGATCGAGGTCGTCCACCAGTACCGGGGCGGCTACGACGAATGCCGCAAGATCATCGCGCCGCTCCTGTCGGATATCCTGGGCGAAAACATATCGGTGAAGCACGAGGAGTACGTGGAGAGAGACGACGGCTTTTACACGGTTACCTTCGGCTCCGCCAAAGAGTTCGACATCGTCACCGGCGTCGCGGCCGCGGCGAAGGGGGGAGATTTGCTGTCCGGTGACAGCTACAGCGCCCTGGAATTGGGCAACGGCAAGTTCGCGGTGGCGATCAGCGACGGCATGGGCAACGGCGAACGGGCGAAAGCGGAGAGCAGCGCGGCGCTCTCCATCCTGCAGCAGTTGCTGCAGTCCGGGATCGACGAGCATCTGGCGATCAAGTCCGTCAACTCGGTGCTGAACCTTCGGTCGTCGGACGAGATGTACGCGACGGTGGATCTCGCGCTGATCGACCTGTACAGCGCGAAAACGACCTTCATGAAGATTGGTTCCACCCCGAGCTTCATAAAAAGAGGCAACGACGTCCTTAAAGTGGCGGCCAACAATTTGCCTATCGGCATTTTGAAGGATATCGAGGTCGATCTGGTCAGCAAGCAGTTGCAGCCTGGCGATACGCTTATCATGATGACGGACGGCATCTACGATGCTCCGGGCCCTGCCGTGAACAAGGAGCTGTGGATGAAGCGCATGATTCAGGAGTTGGCCGGCGACGACCCGCAGGAGCTGGCCGACCAGCTCCTCGACCGGATCGTCCGGCATCACCACGGGGACATTGTCGACGACATGACGGTGGTGGTGGCCAAGGTGGAGAAGTACAAGCCGGAGTGGGCGACTTTCCGCTGGCCCGGACTTGCCAGCTTCGAGCGGCCGAAGACGGTAAGCTGACAAGCGCGGGCGGCGGATGAAAGGAGCGGCGGAGCGGATAAGTTGGCTTTGTTCAAGGCGCCTTCAGCGGCGGCGATGCCGGCTGAAGGCGTTTTTTGTCATGGGAGCATGCCTTCCGCTTCTTTGCCGCGGCGGCGGGACGTGTCGGGGCGGTCTGCCGTCCATGGCCGCCGAGGCTGTTAAGACTATAAAATATAAAAAATATCGTTAACACCGAAACTCGCCATCTTCTTCAATAGATGGCCCGTACGACCGGGACCTAACTGACATTTCCCCGTATATAAGCTAAAGAGAGCATCCAGGGCTGCGCGGAAGCCGATTGAAGCTTCGAGAGCCCGGCGATTCGCGCGCCTGCGCCCGTCCGCTCCGGGCGTTCCCGCCGCCGCTCTCCGGTTTGCCGCCTTACGGCGATCCGCATTCGGACGAATCTCCGTGTTTCTTATTCGAAATGATCACGCTTGCCGGATTCTCCCTATGCCCCGTCTAAACCCGCTTTATCGTGCCCATACTGCTAATAGATTGCTATAAGCGGAGAGGAGAATGGGAATGTTGAATCAGATTTTGCTGATTACGGACGGCTGCTCCAATGCGGGAGGTTCGCCGGCTGCGGCGGCCGCGGTGGCGAAGGCCGAAGGGATCACGGTGAATGTCATCGGCTTGCTGGGCGGGGACGAATTCGACGAACGCGGAGCGGAAGAGGTGTCGGCGATCGCCGGCGCGGGCGGAGGGATCGCCCGGCTCGTGCAGCCGAAGTTGCTCTCGCGGACGGTGCAGATGATGACGCGGCGCACGGCCGTGCAGACGGTTCAGCATGCGGTCGAACGGGAGCTGCGGCAAATTCTCGGGCAAGACAAACCGCTGGAGGCGTTGCCTCCCGAACAGCGGGGGCAGGTGGTGCAGTTGATCGACGACCGGAGCGAGACGCTGTCGCTGCGCGTGGCGCTGGTGATCGATACGAGCGCCAGCATGAAGCCGAAGCTGGGCGCCGTGCGGGAAGCGATTCAGGACCTGATGCTGAGCCTGAGAGCCCGGGAAGGCAGCAGCGAGATTTGCGTCTTTCATTTCCCCGGGCGTTCGGGCGAAGCCGACTTGAGCCTGCCCTGGACGAGTGAACTTGCAAATGTGGAGCGCATGTTCTATAACTTAGACATGAGAGGCACGACTCCGACCGGGCCTGCGCTATTGAGAGCGACGGATTATTTGTCGGCACGGATCGAAGGAGGCAAGACCGCGGAGACCGCGGATCGTTCGGAGGTCGCCGCAAAGGACGGGATGCTGGGTGATTACGTCGTCTGACGCCGCCGCCGAAGCCATTCCGGAGCTGCTGCCGGGGCAGACGGTCGCAGGCAAATGGCACGGCCGGCGCTATTGGGTCGAGCGCAAAGCGGGAGCGGGGTCCAACGGGGCGGTCTACCGCATCCGGCACGGCAAAAGAGCGCTGGCGCTCAAGCTCGGCCGCGGGACGCTGGATGCCCAGATGGAAGTGAACACGCTCCGGCAATTGATCGCGGACGGGGCTCTCGACGCCGGTTATCTCGTCGATGTCGACGATTGGCTCGGGCCGGGCGGACGGGAAATCCCTTTTTACGTCATGCCCTATATAGAAGGAAGCTCCGCATTGGACTACATCCGGGAGCGGGGCTTCGAATGGTTTCCGCCGATTACGCTGCGCCTGTTGGAGAAGCTTGCGCGGCTGCACCGCCACGGATGGGTGTTCGGCGACCTCAAGACGGACAACATTCGGGTATCCGGCTACGGAGTGGCGGAGCTGATCGACTACGGCGGAGCGACGCGATTCGGACAAGCGGTAAAGCAATTCACGGAAATCTACGATCGCGGGTTCTGGAACGCCGGTTCCCGAACCTCGGAGCCGTCTTACGATCTGTTTGCCTTCGCCGTGCTCTGCCTGCAGCTTGGCGGCCACGCCGTTCAGGTGGACCGGCTGGCGAACGGGCTGCCGCAAAACCGCTCCGTTCGGGATTTGATCGCGGTCGCCCAATCGTCGTCCGTATGCCGGCCTTACGCGCCGCTGCTGGCAGCCATGTGGCAAGGAAAGTTTCGGGATGCCGGGGAGGCTTGCGCGGCATGGCGCCGTCTGTCCCGAACGGCAAGAACCCGGATGCCGCAACCGGAAGCCAAGTGGATCGGGTACGCCTTGGCCGGTTCCGCGGCGGCCCTGGTCGGCGCGGCCCTGTGGTATTGGGCTTAGACATGCGGCGTTTCAAGCGGAGGAATTCACGATGTCATTTGAAGAAACCGTCGAACGGGCTATCTTGAGCAGCGGTCTGCTGCTTCCGGGAGAGACGATCGTCGCGGCCGTATCGGGCGGGCCGGATTCGACGGCGCTTCTTCATGCGCTTGCGCGGCTGGCCCCGCGTTTTGATTGGCGGCTGGTTGCCGCGCATGCCGACCACGGCTTCCGGGGCGAGGAGTCGGCGCACGAGGCGGAGAGCGTCCGCGCCCAGGCCGCTTCGCTCGGCTTGCCGTGCGAGATCGCCAGGCTGGATTTGCCGGAACGGCTCGCCAGGACGGGAGGCAATGCCCAGGCGGCCGCGCGGGAAGCCCGGTACGCCTTTTTGCTGGAGACGGCGAACCGGTATGCCGCGTCCAAGCTGGCGCTTGGCCATCACGCCGACGATCAGATCGAGACGGTCCTGATGCGCTTCGTGCGCGGCACCGGCATATCCGGCTTGTCCGGGATGCCTGCCCGCAGGACGGTCGGGACGGTCGAGCTGGTCAGGCCGCTGCTGGGCGTCGCCAAACGGGAACTGATCGGTTATTGCGAAGAAAAGGGTCTGCCCTACGCCGTTGACAGCAGCAACGAGCAGCGCAAATACGAGCGCAACCGTTACAGACTGGACGTGCGCCCCTTCCTCGAGCAATTGAATCCCCGATTGGGGGAAGCCATTCTCCGGCTGGCGGATATGGCCCGCGAAGAGGACGCTTTCATGGAGGCCGCCGCCGAACGGGAAATGGCCGGAAACGTCGCCTGCGCGAACGGGTTCGCGGCTTTTGACAGGGGCTGGTTCGCGGCCTTGCCGTTCGCTTTACAAAGGCGGGTGATTAAACTAATATGGAATTATCTCTTTACAGAACATGGCGAATTGGAGTTCGCGCACATTGAAACCGTCCGGAACGCGCTGCTGCAGAGCGATTCGCCGAACTTGCGGCTATCGATTCGGGACGGCGCCGAACTCGTGCGCGAATACGAAAGCGTCCGCATCGTCCGCGCGCAGCGGCAGGCGGAAGAACCTCCGGCTTACCGGATCGAGGTGCCTCCGCTGAAGCCGGGCGAATCCCGGACGATCGAGCTGCCGGACGGATTGCTTCGCGCGGCCTTGGTGCAAGCATCCGACGGTCCGAGTCCCGGCAAGCTGAAGGCGAACGAAGCCGTATTCGATTGGGAATCATTGCGTTTGCCCCTGACCGTCCGGACATGGCGGCGGGGGGATCGTATGAAGTTATATGGCATGCAGGGAAGCAAGAAGCTGCAGGATCTGTTCACGGACCATAAGATCCCGGCCTCGCTTCGCCGGAAGCTTCCCTTGCTGACCGACGGGGCCGGGGAAATCTTGTGGATTGCGGAACTGCGCCGTTCGGCGCATGCCGTGGTATCCCGGGGTACGAGTTGGGTACTCTATATGGAGTATTCCCGGAAGGAATCCCGGTCCGATGCCGTACATACTATGGGGTAGGAGGGTCCATTGTTGCTCAACGACATCCAAGAAGTGCTCATCACCGAAGAAGAACTGAAGGCTAAAGTAAAAGAATTGGGCGAGCTGCTCAGCCGCGAATACGAGGGACGTAATCCGCTCGTCATTTGCGTGCTGAAGGGTGCGTTCATGTTTATGTCCGATTTGGTCAAAAGCATGACCGTTCCGCTGGAAGTCGACTTTATGGCGGTATCCAGCTACGGCAAATCGACCCGCTCTTCGGGCGAAGTCAAAATCATCAAAGATTTGGACACGCCGGTGGAAGGCCGGCACGTGCTGATTGTCGAAGACATTATCGACAGCGGTCTGACGCTCAGTTATTTGATCGACGTGCTGGAGAGGCGGAACGCCTTGTCCGTCCAGATCGTCGCGCTGTTTGACAAACCTGGCCGCCGGACGGTCGATCTGGAGCCGGATTACAAGGGTTTTACGATTCCCGACGCGTTTATCGTGGGGTATGGCCTCGATTACAGCGAGAGGTACCGCAATCTCCCATTCGTGGGCGTGCTTAAGCCGGAGCTCTACTCTCACTGAATTTGAAACCGCGAAGCCAGCTATGATAAAATATCTAACGATGCGCCCGAGAGGAGGTTGGGGATGAATCGGATCCTCCGGAATACCGGATTTTATCTCATTATTTTTTTAGTCACGGTCGGGATTGTTCAGTACATCAGCAGCTCCAACAACGATGAGCAGAAGCTGACGTACACCCAACTGCGCGAGCAGGTGCTTAAGCAGAACGTGACCGACGTGACGATCCGTTTCCAAGGCTATACGTACAAGGTAACCGGTCATTTCGCCGACAGCGGGGCGCTTTTTGAGACGCATGCGCCTTTTAGCGATGCATTTGTCCTGTTTCTGGAATCGAACAATGTGAAGATCGACGTCGACGAGATGCCGAGAGAGAGCGTTTGGATCACGTTCCTCACCTCCATCATACCGTTTGTGATCATCTTCATCCTGTTCTTCTTCCTGTTGAATCAGGCCCAGGGCGGCGGCGGCAAAGTGATGAACTTCGGCAAGAGCCGCGCCCGCTTATATAATGAAGAAAAGAAAAAAGTGACGTTCGAGGACGTCGCCGGGGCGGACGAAGAAAAGCAGGAGCTGGTCGAAGTTGTCGAGTTCCTCAAAGACCCGCGCAAATTCGCCGCTCTTGGCGCACGGATTCCGAAGGGCGTTCTGCTGAACGGGCCGCCCGGAACCGGTAAGACGCTGCTGGCCCGCGCCGTTGCGGGCGAAGCCGGCGTGCCGTTCTTCAGCATCTCCGGCTCCGACTTCGTCGAAATGTTCGTCGGCGTCGGCGCGTCGCGGGTGCGGGACCTGTTCGAGAACGCGAAGAAAAACGCGCCGTGTATCATCTTCATCGACGAGATCGACGCGGTCGGACGCCAGCGGGGCGCTGGCCTCGGCGGCGGCCACGACGAGCGCGAGCAGACGCTGAACCAACTGCTTGTCGAGATGGACGGCTTCGGTGCGAACGAAGGCATCATCATCATCGCCGCCACCAACCGTCCGGATATTCTCGACCCGGCGCTGCTGCGTCCGGGACGTTTCGACCGCCAGATTACGGTCGACCGGCCGGATGTGAAAGGCCGCGAAGCGGTGCTGAAGGTGCATGCCCGGAACAAACCGCTTGCCAAGGACGTCAAGCTGGACGTATTGGCCAAATATACGACCGGATTCACCGGAGCGGATCTGGAGAATCTGTTGAACGAAGCGGCGCTCATCGCCGCCCGCCGCAACAAGCGGGATATCGGCATGGAAGAGCTGGATGAAGCGTTCGACCGCGTCGTCGTCGGTACGCAGAAGAAAAGCCGCGTCATCAGCGCCCGCGAGAAGCGGATGGTCGCTTACCACGAGGCCGGCCACGTCATTATCGGTTACCATCTCAGCCACGCGGATATGGTGCACAAGGTGACCATCGTGCCGCGCGGACGTGCCGGCGGTTACGCGATGATTCTGCCGAAGGAAGGCGAAGACCGGCTGATGTCGACGAAGACCGAGCTGCTCGACCGGGTAACCGGATTGTTAGGCGGCCGCGTCTCGGAAGAAATTTTCATCGGCGAGATCGGCACGGGCGCTTATGACGACTTCCGCAAGGCAACGTCGATCGTACGTGCGATGATCGTCGAGTACGGCATGAGCGACAAGCTGGGGCCGATGCAGTTCGGGCACAGCCAAGGCCAAGTGTTCCTGGGCCGCGATCTCGGCCACGAGCAGAACTACAGCGACGCGATCGCTTATGAGATCGACCAGGAAATGCAGCGCATGATCCGCGAATGCTACGAGAGAGCACGGGAAATTCTCACGAAGTACTCCGATCAAGTGCACTTGATCGCCAACGCCCTGCTCGAACGGGAGACGCTGGAGAAAGATCAAATCCAGCAGCTCATCGAGCACGGCAAGATCGACTCGGGGTCCGGCGAAAGCGGCAGCGGAGCCGCCGATTCGGCATCGGCCGAGCCGAAGATCAACCTTCAATCGCATGACGACAGCAACAGCTTCGCTTCCAAGGATCGCTCCTCCGATCCGGAAGAGGCTGACGGGAACTCGTCCGTTCCGCCAAACGATTCCGAACCGAAGGATCGACCGTAATTTGGAGCCAAAAGGAACGCCGGCAGGCGTTCCTTTTTTTGCGAAAAAAACGCGTCGTCGGGCCTTTGCGGAGGTCCTGCCCGGCCAATTTCAAGCAGGCGTCCATGCCTGCAAAAAGCGGATTGACAGGGGGGATGGGGTTGTGTAAAGTAGGTGTAAAACTAAATCTGAAGGCTTATGGGGTATACTATAAACGGATCAGTCGGCGGCATCATGTGCAATAATTCACATACTTGACAAGCGTCATCAAGAGAGGGAGGGATTCCCGTGGAAGCACTTGCTCTGGAACGCAAGGCGGAGCAAAACCGGGAGCTCAAGCAGCGAATCGCGGAATTAAAAAAAGAAAGAAACGCCATTATTTTGGCTCATTATTATCAGCGCGATGAAATTCAGGAAATTGCCGATTTCCGCGGAGATTCGTTTCTGCTTGCCCAGAAAGCGGCGGAGACGGACGCCGACGTCATCGTCTTCTGCGGCGTGCACTTTATGGGCGAGAGCGCTAAAATTTTGGCTCCCAACAAACGGGTCATCATCCCCGACGAGCGCGCCGGCTGTCCGATGGCCGACATGGTGAACGTCGAAGGACTCCGGGCTCTTAAGGCGAAGCACCCGAACGCCACGGTTGTCACCTATATCAACTCCTCGGCCGAGGTGAAGGCGGAGACGGACATTTGCTGCACGTCCTCCAACGCCGTTAAGGTTATTCAATCGGTCGAGTCCGACGAGATCATCTGGGTGCCCGACAAAAACCTGGGCCATTACGTACAGCAGTTCACCGACAAAAAAATGATTTTGTGGGAAGGCTATTGCAACACGCACGACATGCTGACGGTCAAAGACGTCATGGATATGAAGGCTCAATATCCGAACGCCCAGTTCGTCGTGCATCCGGAATGCCGTCCGGAAGTCGTGAAGCTGGCCGATTTTGTCGGCAGCACCACCGCCATCATCGAATATTGCAAAAAATCCGACTGCAAGGAATTTATCGTCGGCACCGAAGACGGCACGGGGTATCAGCTTCGGAAAGACAGCCCCGACAAAACGTTCCACTTCGCGACCAAGTTCCTGGTTTGTCCGAACATGAAGGTCAACAATCTCAAAAAAGTCGCAAAATGCCTGGAAACGATGAAGCCCGAAATTTACGTGCCGCCGCATATTGCGGACAGGGCGAGACTTTCGTTGGAGCGCATGCTGCAAGTGAAGTAGCATGCGCTGCTTCCATGTTAGCCGGGCTGACAATTAGTCTGTTAAATGGTGGCGAAAGGGAACAAGACCTTAACTCTGAAGGTGAAGACGGATGATTCCCAGGTATCTGGTTGACTTCTCGCTTGACGACATTCCTAGCGTTCGCACGGACGTCATGGTTATTGGCGGCGGGATCGCCGGTCTGTTCACATCGATTAAAGCGGCGGCCGATCGCCGCGTCCTGCTGGTGACGAAGACCGCTCTGCTGGAGTCCAATACGCGTTATGCTCAAGGCGGGATCGCCGCGGTGATCAGCGAAGACGACTCGCCCGAGTACCATCGCCAGGATACGCTGTCGGCGGGGGCGGGACTCTGCAATGTCGAAGCGGTCGATATACTTGTGCATGAAGGGCCGAACGGCGTGCGGGATTTGATCAGCATGGGCACGCAATTCGATCAGGAGAACGGAGAGTTCGCCCTGACCCAGGAAGGCGCGCACAGCCAGCGCCGCATCCTGCATGCGAACGGCGATGCGACGGGATACGAAATCGTGCGTGCGCTGTCCGAGCAGGCGATAAACCATGAAAATATCGAAGTATGGCAGGACCACTTCGTCATCGATTTGATCACGCATCAAGGCGAGTGCTGCGGAGCGCTTGTGCAGAGGCCGGACGGGCAGCGGGTGTACGTTCAGGCGTCCGCTACCGTTCTCTGCACCGGCGGGGCCGGACAGATGTACCGCTACACCACGAATCCGGAGATCGCGACCTGCGACGGAATCGCGATGGCTTACCGCGCGGGAGCCAAAGTGCGGGACATGGAGTTCGTGCAGTTCCACCCGACTTCCCTCTGTTACCCGGGCGCTCCGCGATTCCTGATCTCCGAGGCCGTTCGGGGAGAAGGAGCGGTGCTTCGCAATATCCGGGGCGAACGGTTTATGCAGCACTATCATCCCCTGCAAGAGCTGGCGCCGCGCGATATCGTGGCGAGAGCCATCGTCTCGGAGATGGAAAAGACGAAATCGACGTTCGTCTATCTCGATATTACGCATGAGAGCGACGAATGGATCAAGCACAGATTCCCGAATATTTACGAGTTTTGCCTAAAATACGGTCTGGACCTGACCAGCGACTGGATTCCGGTTGCTCCCGCGGCCCACTATATGATGGGCGGCGTTAGGACGGATACGTTCGGTCAGACCACGTTGCCCCGGCTGTACGCTTGCGGGGAAGTCAGCTCGACCGGCGTGCACGGTGCGAACCGTCTGGCCAGCAACTCCCTCTCGGAGGCGATCGTGTTCGGACGGCGCATCGTGGAGAGCATCCGCCGGCTGAAGCCTTTGCCGGATGCGACGCCGAAGCTGAAAATCGATTTCCGCCGGACGGAACCGCCCAAGCAAGCGATTATCGAGAAAAGATTGAAGCTGCAGAAGATCATGCTCAGGCACGTCGGCCTCAAACGCGATGCGGCGGGACTGGAGAAAGGCCATCAAGAGCTGCAGCGCCAGCTTTCGATTTACGATCACGGCTTGTCCCGGCGCGAGGAATTCGAATTTGCGAATCTGCTCAATTGCGCGCTGCTGACCACCCATGCGGCGATGCTGCGGGAAGAAAGCCGCGGCGGCCATTATCGCGAAGATTTCCCGGAGCGCAACGACCGGCAATGGCTGAAGCATATTTTGTTCCATCGCGACGAAGGGATTTTGGAGGAGAGCGTCGATGTTGTTGGCATTCAATAAGGAAGCGCTGAAACGGTCGATCCGGTCGTGGCTCGACGAAGATATCGGCACGGGAGACGTCACGACGATGACGACGGTGCCTGCGGAATCGACCGCCCGCGCGGTCATCCACGTGAAGGAGCCTGGCATCGTCGCCGGTTTGCCGGCAGCCGAGACCGTGTTCGCGGTTGTGGACGAACAATTGGTCTTTCGGCCGTTGGCCGCCGAGGGGGCTTCTGTTCGGCCCGGGGATTTGCTGGCGGAAGTTGAGGGCAGCGCGAGATCCATCCTGCTGGGAGAGCGGCTGGCGCTTAATCTTCTGCAGCGTCTGTCCGGCATCGCTACGCGGACAAGGGCTTATGTCGATGCGCTCGAAGGGTTGCCGGTCCGGCTTGTCGATACGCGCAAGACGACGCCGGGGCTGCGCGCTCTGGAGAAATACGCGGTACGGGTCGGCGGGGGACACAATCACCGGTTCGGCTTGTACGATGCGGCGATGATCAAGGACAATCACATCAAAGCGGCGGGCGGAGTCGCCCAAGCGATCCGGTCCGCCCGGGAGCAGTTGCCGCATACGATGAAGATCGAGATCGAGGTAGAGACGTTCGATCAGCTTCGCGAAGCGCTGGAGGCCGGGCCGGACATCATCATGCTGGACAATATGGATGTCGAGCGCATGAAGCAAGCCGTCTCCATGATTCGGCAGAAGGCTCCTCATATCGTCATCGAGGCTTCGGGGTCCGTCTCGCTGGACAATGTGAGGCAGATCGCATCCACGGGGATCGACGTCATCTCCGTCGGCCGGTTGACTTATTCGGTGCCGGCGCTGGACATCAGCCTCGATTTGAACGGGAAGAAGGGAAGCGGCTCATGATTTTTGTGGTCGATGTAGGGAATACCAATATTGTTCTGGGCGTCTATGAAGGGAAGAAGCTGCTTCATCATTGGCGCCTGTCCACGAACCGGTCGGCAACGGTTGACGAGTACGGGGTCATGATCCTGAATTTGTTTCAGCACGCGGGCATCCAGATCGACGACATCGAAGGCGTGATCATCTCCTCGGTCGTCCCTCCGTTAATGTTCACGCTGGAGAAGCTCTGCGCGAATTATCTCAAGAAGACGCCGCTCATTGTGGGGCCGGGCATCAAAACCGGCTTGAATATCCGGTACGAGAATCCGCGCGAAGTCGGCGCCGACCGGATCTGCAACGCCGTCGCCGGCATCGAGCTGTACGGCCCTCCGCTCATTATCGTCGATTTCGGCACGGCCACCACGTTCGACTTTATCGACTCGCAGGGCCAGTATCTGGGAGGGGCGATCGCTCCGGGCATCGGCATCTCGACCGAAGCGTTGTACCAGCGGGCGGCCAAGCTGCCACGCATCGAGCTGGTGAAGCCGAAAAGCACCGTAGGCCGCAATCCGGTCTCCTCCATGCAGGCGGGCATCATCTACGGTTTCGCGGCGCAAGTGGACGGAATTGTGGAGAGGATGCAGGAAGAGTTTCAGATCAAAACACAGGTTATCGCGACAGGCGGGCTGGCGGAGATGATTGCAAGCGAATCCCGCGTCATCGATGTGGTGAATCCGCTGCTGACGCTGCAAGGCCTGCAGATGATCTACGAGAAAAATCAAGCGTAGTCCGGATGGACGACGGAAAGGAAGGTCCGGATGGGCGATTACATGATTCGCGGAACGGCTCTGGAAGGCAAAATCCGCGCCTTCGTCGCACGCACGACGAATTTGACGGAGGAGCTCCGCAGGCGGCACGGAATGGGGCCTTTGGCGACGGCGGCCATGGGACGGGCAGCCGCCGCGGGAGCCATGATGGGATATATGCTGAAAGGCGAAGAGAAACTTACGATTCGGATCAAAGGAGGAGGTCCGATCGGACAGATCGTCGTCGACGCCAACGCGCGCGGCGAAGTTCGCGGCTACGTGGACGAGCCGGGCGTCGATCTTCCGCTTAACGAGCACGGCAAGCTGGACGTCGCGGGCGCTGTCGGAACAGACGGATTCCTCTATGTCATCAAGGATCTGGGCATGCGCGATCCGTACGGCGGGAGCGTTCCGATCATATCCGGAGAACTGGGCGAGGACTTCACGTATTATTTCGCCCAATCCGAGCAGACGCCGTCGGCGGTCGCCCTCGGCGTGCTGATCAACCCGGACCATAGCGTCCGGGCGGCGGGAGGCTTTATTCTGCAGTTGCTTCCCGGCGTGCCCGAGGAAGAGATCGACCTGTTGGAACGCCAGTTAAGCGTGCTGCCGCCGGTCAGCAAAATTATGGAAAGCGGCGTCGAACTGGAGGATTTCCTGGAGGGGCTGCTGGGCAAAGTTCAGGTGTCCGAGCGTCAGCCGGTCGAGTTTCGCTGCAATTGCTCGCTCGAACGGGTCGAGCGCACGTTGATCAGCATGGGCCCGAAAGAAATCGAACGGCTGCTCCGGGAGGACGGGTGCGCGGAGGTTGTGTGCCATTTTTGCAATGAAGCCTATCAGTTCGGTCCCGATGAACTTAAAAGCTTGCTGAATCGTCATAACCATTGATCGGATGTGCCGCGCGTTGGTTGAGGCGCGGCATCCTCTTTTATCGGATGCATAGGAGCAAGAAGACGATGGATATAGAGAAAAAAAGATCGTGGATCTTCGGAATCATAGGAGTTGCGGCCGGAGTTGCGGCGGGATGGGGTATCGCCGCGGCCTTCGGCCCTTTTGCTGCGGATACGGGAGGCGCAGGGCCCGGAGCCGCTCCAACGCCAGCCGCGAGCGCTCCCGCGGTGAGCCCGGCGCCCAATGCCGAGCAGCGCGTGTTGGCCAAAGTCGGCGACCGGGTCATCACGGAAGCCGACCTGCGGGCGTACTTGTACGGACGCCACGGAGAGGAATCGCTGCGCACGCTGATCGATCGGGAAGTGGTGGCGCTGGAAGCCGGACGGCGCAAGTTGACGGTGTCCCAGCAGGAGATCGACGAAGAGCTGAGGCGGATGCAGCAGGGATACGACAGCGAGGAGGAGTTTTACCGCTCCATGCGCGAGCAGCTCGGCTTGACCAAGGAGCATCTCGTGCAGGATATTACCCATCGCCTGTTGTCCGAAAAAATTGCGATTGCTTCCATTGTGGTGAAGGATTCCGAGGTGGAGGAATATATACGCGAACGCCCCGAGGAATTCGAGAGCTATGAACGCTATCACCTGCAGAAGATCGTCGTCCGCACAGCGGAGCAGGCGAACGCCGTGATCGCCCAGCTCCGAAGCGGCGCGGACTTCGGGGAGACGGCGCAGACGCTTTCGATGGACGACGACACCGCGCGGTTCGGCGGAGATATCGGATGGATCGACGAGCACGATCCGTTTGTCGATCCGGCCCTGTTGAAGACGGCCGCCACGCTGAAGCCGGGACAATTCAGCGAACCGTTCGAAGCGGAGGGCGGCTATGTGGTGCTGCGCATGGTGGACAAAAAAGTCGAAAACGACAGGACGCCGGAGCAGATTCGCAGCGCGGTCCGCAAAGAATTGGCGTTGCGCCGGGCCAAGCCTCTGAACGAGGTCGTCGAAGAGCTGCGGAATAAATACGGAGTCGAAATAGGCGACGTCGGCGACTATTTTAAGGTTGACAAGAAATAATCTCACTGTTAAGATGAGATTAGATAAAACCTACTGAAATAGTCGGAAATAAGAGGAGGAGAATGTCGGGATGGCGAAATTGGTGCAAAGCGTTACGGACTTGATCGGGGATACGCCGCTGGTTCGGTTGAATCGCGTCGTTCCTGAGGGAAGTGCGGAAGTATACGTGAAGCTTGAGTTCCAGAACCCGGGAGCCAGCGTAAAAGACCGTATCGCGATCAGCATGATCGAAGCGGCCGAAGCCGAAGGCAGGCTGAAGCCGGGCGATACGATCATCGAGCCGACGAGCGGCAATACCGGCATCGGACTGGCTATGGTCGCGGCGGCGAAAGGCTACAAAGCGATCCTGGTCATGCCGGAGACGATGAGCTTGGAGCGCCGCAACCTGCTTCGCGCTTACGGCGCGCAGCTCGTGCTGACTCCGGGCGCCGAAGGCATGAAAGGCGCGATCAAGCGCGCGGAAGAGATTCTGGCGGAAAACCCGGGCTACTTCATGCCGCAGCAATTCAAAAACCAAGCGAACGTCAAAATTCATATCGAGACGACCGGTCCGGAAATTGTCGAAGCGATCAACAACCACGACGGCAAGCTCGACGCCTTCGTCGCCGGCATCGGAACCGGCGGCACGATCACGGGCGCGGGCAAAGTGCTTCGCGAACATTTCCCGCACATCAAAATTTACGCGGTCGAACCGGCGGCTTCTCCCGTTCTGTCCGGCGGCAAACCGGGCCCGCACAAAATTCAAGGCATCGGCGCAGGCTTTGTGCCGGATATCTTGAACACCAGCATTTATGACGCCGTCATTCCGGTCGAAAACGACGACGCGTTCGCGACGGCCCGCCGCGTTGCGCGCGAAGAGGGCATCTTGGGCGGCATCTCCTCGGGTGCAGCCATCTTCGCCGCTCTGAAGGTCGCCAAAGAACTGGGCCCCGGCAAACGTGTCGTTGCGGTTGTCCCGTCGAACGGCGAACGGTATTTGTCCACGCCGCTGTACCAATTCGAAGACTGATCCCTTTTCCATATCTCATCGTAATACCCGACCGTCAGGCGAAGCCTGGCGGTTTTTTCGTTCAGTTGCGGACACCGGATCTTTTACCTGCATGACCTCTCATTCGATCAACCATTAGCGGGATAAAGGAGCCGCTTTCCCTAATCATCCATCCGCGTATTACGGTCGAGAATCCGCATCCCGTTTGCTTCGCCGCCAGACGGCGAATTTCGGGCAGAGTGGCCCTCGCCTCGGGATTGTGCCAGTCACGCGGATATCCCGACCAGAGGCGGACAGACCGCCCCATCGTCTATGCGGACGATCCGTTCCGGGCGGAAGCGATGAGATTCGAAGCGCGGCTGCCGGCCCTCCCGGACCAATGGCCTGACGGAAGCGTGAAGGGCCTTCGCGCGGGGCGGCTTCGAGACGGATATCGAATGGCGCGGCGGCCGTCTGACGGGAGCGAAGATCGCTTCGCGCTTCGATTCGGACTGCGTGGTTTGTCCCGGGGTCCCCGTATGTATAGAGCTGAGCGGCGCCAGCATCGCGGAATCGGCGGACGGAACCGTATCGTTCCGCGCTCGAGCGGGGGCGTGTACCGGGTAATTCCCCGTTAATCGGGCCAATCGGAATCGGGCGCTGAGGATCAGTAAAGAATAGCGCGAAGGACTCCTGAATCGCTCTTTTTCCGATGCGGGAAACGGCGCGTTGTCCTTGTTCAAGGGCGGCGCAGCCGTTTTTCTTTTCTTATAAATCGGATCGGGGTCTTCCCCCGGGCTGTTCTTTACATCTGTTTTCAAAAGCAGTATTGTAGGGAAATAAAAATCGCAGAGAGGGTAACGGGAACGGGGGTTGCTTTATGGAGATGACGCCGTATTCGCGTTGGATTGAATGGATCGGGCAAGGCTATCGCCATTTGCCGTACGTGTCCGTCCGCCCGTGCGAAGAAGGGTGTCCCGTCGTATGGCTGAAACTGCTCGAGCAGGCAGGGGAATCGGTATTCGTACTGGAGAGCGGCAAAAGCGGCCGATACACCTATGTCGGCTTCGGGCCATCCGGTCTGATCCGGGGCAAAGGAAGGGAGACTGTCGTCACGGAGCGCGGGGAGGATGGGCAATGGCACTCCCGCCAACAATCGGGGGACCCGCTGGAGACGGTTCGCCGGTGGCTCGAACGTTGGAAGACGCCGCGCGTGCCCGGCGCTCCCAAGTTTATCGGCGGAGCGGTGGGCTACTGGTCGTACGATCTCGGCCGCTCCATCGAACGGATGCCGGAGTTCGCGGAGGACGATCTGGACATTCCGGATTACGAATGGATGAGAATGGACCGCGTCTGGATCTACGACCGGGAACAGCAATTGCTCTATACGGCTGTGCATGCGAACGCTGCCGGCGCCGGTGCGGACGAGCTCGCGCGCCTGCATGCCGAGACGGCCGCCGCCGCGTCCGATATGTCCGCCATGTGGAAGCGGTGGAGCGAGCAGGCCGAGAGCGATCCGCTATTGGGGAAGCTGGAGGCCGAGGCGGCGAAGGCGGACGAAGAAGGGCTGCATTTCGATGTCGAATCGTTGCCGGGTCTTGGCACGGCCTTTCCCAAGGAACGATTCGTCGAAGCCGTCCGCCGCATTCAGGACTACATCGCCCAGGGCGACGTGTTCCAGGTGAATCTGTCCGTTCGTCAGCACCGGAAGCTGTCGGCTTCTCCGCCCCTTATATATGAAGCGCTGCGCCGGGTCAATCCTTCTCCGTATATGGGCTATCTTCGGATGCCGGGCCTTGAGCTCGTCTCGGGCTCGCCCGAGCTGCTCGTCCGACTCGTCGACGGCGTCATCGAGGCGCGGCCGATCGCGGGCACCCGGAGACGGGGCGAGTCGGCGGGGGACGACGAGAGGCTGGAGCGGGAACTGCGGACGACCGAGAAGGAAGTGGCCGAGCATATCATGCTGGTGGACTTGCTGCGCAACGATATCGGGCGGGTCGCGCAGTACGGCAGCGTGAAGGTGCCGGAACTGATGACGGTGGAGCGCTACTCCCATGTGATGCATCTCGTCTCGCATGTCGAAGGGCGGATTGCCGAAGGTCGCGGCGCCTTCGACGTGATCCGGGCGGTTTTCCCGGGCGGAACGATCACGGGCGCGCCCAAGATCCGCACGATGGAGATTATCGAGGAGCTGGAACCCGTCCGGCGTGGTCCGTACACCGGCTCGATCGGATGGATTGACTACAACGGCGATATGGAATTAAATATAATCATACGCACGCTGGTCGTCCGGGAAGGCACCGGTTATATCCAGGCCGGAGCGGGGATCGTAATCGATTCCTTGCCGGAGCGAGAGTACAAGGAGTGCCTGAACAAGGCCCGGGCGATGTGGAAAGCGGTGCGGCTTGCGGAGGCAGTCGAGGCTGGAGACGAGGGAAGGGGAGCGGAGAGATGATTTTGGTCATCGACAATTACGATTCGTTTACGTATAATCTGGTTCAATATCTCGGGGAGCTCGGCGCGGAGATCCGCGTATACCGGAACGACGAGATCGACGTCGCTGGAATCGAGCGGCTTGCGCCCGATCATATTCTGATATCGCCGGGACCCTGCACGCCGAACGAGGCGGGAATCAGCCTGGAGCTGATCGAGAAGCTGGGCGGGCGAGTCCCGATCCTGGGCGTATGCCTCGGTCACCAATCGATCGGGCAAGCGTTCGGCGGCGACGTCGTGCGGGCCGACAAGCTGATGCACGGCAAAACCTCGGAGATCTACCATGACGGCCGCACGATATTTGAGGGCATTCCGTCTCCCTACACCGCGACCCGGTATCATTCGCTCGTCGTGAAGCCGGAGACGCTGCCGGACTGCCTGGAGATCAGCGCGCGCACGGCGGACGGCGAGATTATGGGGCTTCGCCATAAGACGTATAACATCGAAGGCGTGCAGTTCCATCCGGAATCGATCATCACCGAACACGGCCATACGCTTCTGCGCAATTTCTTGTCCATCTCGGGCGGGGTCAGGGGTTAATATGCACCTGTCGGTAAACGGTACATTGATTCCCGATACGCAAGCCGTGGTTCCGTTCTACGACCACGGCTTTCTGTACGGCATCGGGCTGTTCGAGACGTTCCGGACGTATGGAGGAAGACCGTTCCGGTTAGACTTGCACCTGCGGAGGCTGGCGGAGGGCTGCCGCTCCATCGGGATCGTTTACGAACCGGACGAGAATGAACTGAGACAACGCATTACTCGTCTGATGGAGAAGAACGGATGCGCAGAGGCGTACGTCCGCCTTTCCGTTTCCGCGGGGGAGCAGCCGCTCGGCCTGCATACCGGCGATTACGACAAGCCGAATGAATGGATATTCGCGAAGCCTCTTGCGCCCGCCGCAGGGGAGGCCTGCAATCCGCCGCGGACGCTGCAACTGCTGCGCACGCGCCGCAACTCGCCCGAAGGCGATGTGCGGCTGAAGTCGTTTCACTACCTGAACAATTGGCTCGCCAAGCGGGAGCTGCGCGAACTGGGAGCGCCCGGCTCGGCGGAAGGCGTTATGACGGACGCGCGCGGCGCCGTCGCCGAAGGGATCGTCAGCAATATTTTTTGGGTGCGGGACGGGAAGCTGTTCACGCCGGATTTGTCGACGGGCATATTGCCCGGCGTGACGCGCGGGCTTGTGCTGGAGCTGGCGCAAGAGCTGGGCGTTGCCGCTGAGCAAGGCGCGTTCGGCCTCGAGGAGCTGCTCGGTTCGGATGAGGCGTTTCTGACGAATTCGATCCAGGAGATCGTCCCCGTGGACCGGATTCGGGAACCGGACGGGAGGGAAACGCCGCTTCCCGCCGTCGGCGAGGACGCGCCCGTTACCCGCGCACTTCACCGCGCGTATCGCTGCTTGACAGAAAGGGAGATGGCTCATGGAAATCGTCCGTAAACAAACCGTCGCAAGAGAGCCGATCACGCTGATTTCTCCCCACGGACGCAAGCTGGAGCTCGGGAAGCGAACGGTGGTGATGGGCATCCTGAACGTCACACCGGATTCGTTCTCGGACGGCGGGAAGTATGCCGCGACGGATGCCGCCGTGCGTCATGCCGTCGAGATGGCGGCGAACGGAGCCGGCATCATCGACGTGGGCGGGGAGTCGACGCGGCCCGGCGCCGCAGCCGTCCCGCTGAAGGAGGAGCTTGCCCGGGTGCTGCCCGCCATCCGCGCCATCCGCAAGGAGCTGCCCGATATCCCGATCTCCGTCGATACGTATAAAGCGGAGGTCGCCAGGCAGGCGATCGAAGCGGGGGCCGATCTGATCAACGACGTATGGGGCGGGTTGGCCGACGAGGACATGCCCCGGGTGATGGCTTCCACGGGCGCATGGGTCTGCCTGATGCACAACCGGAAGGACGGGGGCGCTTACAGCGGCGATCTGATCGACGAGATGGTGGCCGATCTCCGGGAGATGATCGCCCGGGCTATCGCCGCAGGAGTCGAACCCGGCAACATTTTGCTCGACCCGGGAATCGGATTCGCCAAATCGTACGAGCAAAATCTGGAGGCGATGTCCCGCCTCGTCGAGCTCCGCCAGCGGCTCGGCTATCCGCTGCTGCTCGGCACCAGCCGCAAGCGGTTCATCCGACGTACGCTCGGCGACGTCGCGGTCGACGACTGCCTGGAAGGCACGCTGGCGACCAATATTCTTGGAATCGCGGCGGGGTGCGACATCGTGCGCGTGCACGATGTCCGGGAGATGGCCCGAGCGGCCCGCATGACCGACGCGATCGTGCGCGGAGCGACAGAGTAAGGAGAGGGTTAAGCTGGACAAGCTTTCATTGCGCAATATGCGCTTTTTCGCCCATCACGGGGTGTTTCCCGAGGAGAACCGGCTGGGCCAAACCTATATCGTCGATCTGGAGCTGTTCTTCGATCTCCGCGCGGCAGGCCGTTCCGACGATTTGAACGATACGATCAATTACGCCGAGCTGTACGAACGGGTGCGAGCCGTCGTTTGCGGGGAGACGTACAATCTTATTGAACGTCTGGCCCAGCGTTTGGCCGAAACGCTGCTGGACGGCTACCCGATGCTGGATGCCGTCACCGTGCGCGTCATCAAGCCGAACCCGCCTTTCGACATCCAGTTCGACGGCGTCTGCGTGGAGATTCACCGCCGCCGGCCGGAGGTAGAGTCCTCATGATGGAAGCTCTGGCGTATATTGCCTTGGGGTCAAATCTCGGCGACCGCGCCCGCAACCTGGCGGAAGCGGTGAAACGCATGGATTCGCATCCCGGCATCCGCCTTGCGGCGATGTCGGACATATACGAGACCGAGCCTGTCGGTCCGGTTCGGCAGGACGACTTTTTAAACGCCGTAGCGGCCGTGCGCACGAATCTGGAACCCGAGCCGCTGCTGGACGCCCTGCTCGCGATCGAAGCGGAGATGGGCCGGGTCCGCGAAATCCGCTGGGGCCCTCGAACGATCGATTTGGATGTGTTATTATATGAGAATATTATTTGCAATACGCCGCGGCTAACGATCCCGCACCCGCATATGGGCGACAGGGCTTTTGTGCTGATTCCGTTGGTGGATTGCATGGATAAGCTGAAGCGTCCGGAAGCGGAATCGTGGCGGGAGCGGCTGGAAACCCTGATAGGAAAGGAAACGGTCAGGCGATGGACAGACAACCGTTAGGGCAACGAATTCGCGCATATCGCAAGCTGAAGGGGTTGACGCAGGAACAATTAGCCGACCGCATGGGCATCTCCTTATCCGTACTGGGGTCGCTCGAACGCGGCACCCGGCCGATCGATCCGAGACTGCTCGAGCGGATCGCGGAAGCGCTGAATATATCGGCAGAGGAGTTGACGGCCCCTTCCTTAGGGTGATGGACGTCCATACTTCCGGATTCGAGAGGAGGAATATGTCATGTTAAAAATCGGAAATGTGACCGCCCCCAACAACGTGGTGCTTGCGCCGATGGCCGGCGTCTGCAATCCCGCGTTCCGTCTGATCGCCAAGGAATTCGGATGCGGGCTGGTCTGCGCGGAGATGGTCAGCGACAAAGCGATCCTCCACGGCAACCAGCGCACGATGCAGATGCTGTATGTCGACGAGCGCGAAAAGCCGCTCAGCCTGCAAATATTCGGCGGCGATACGGAGACGCTGGTGGCCGCGGCCAAGCACGTCGACCGGTACACGAATGCCGACATTATCGATATCAATATGGGTTGCCCGGTTCCCAAAGTGACCAAGTGCGACGCGGGCGCCCGCTGGCTGCTGTCGCCGGACCGGATCGAGAAGATGGTGTCGACGGTCGTAAAAGCCGTGAAAAAGCCGGTTACGGTAAAAATGCGGATCGGCTGGGACGAAGACCATATCTATGCGGTGCAAAACGCCAAAGCGGTCGAGAACGGCGGCGGCGCGGCCGTCGCGGTGCACGGACGCACCCGCGTTCAGATGTACACCGGCAAAGCCAACTGGGACATTATCCGGGAGGTCAAGCAGTCCGTCTCTATCCCGGTCATCGGCAACGGAGACGTGTTCACTCCGGAGGACGCCAGACGGATGCTCGATACGACGGGCGTCGACGGCGTAATGATTGGCCGGGCGGCGCTCGGCAATCCGTGGATGCTGTACCGGACGATCGAATATTTGACGAAGGGCGTGCTGCCGCCGGAGCCGACGCCGGAAGAAAAGATTCGCATCGCGATCCTGCATTTGGACCGGCTGGTCGCGCTCAAGGGCGAAGGACAGGCGGTTCGCGAGATGCGCAAGCATATGGCCTGGTATTTGAAGGGACTCCGGGGGTCCGCCCGGGTGAAGGACGCCATCATGGAGCTTACCGAGCGGGATGCGATGGTGCGGGAGCTGGAGCAATACGTCCGCAATCTGCGGGACGGGGTGTACGGCGATCCTGCCGAAGGGTCCGGCTCCGAGTCTGCCGGCAGCGTTCCGGAAGCGGTCGTCCGCTGATCCGGACGGCCGGGCGGCAGAGGGCGCGTGAATTGACAATTATTTCTGCTTGTCCTATAATCAAGCGAAAGCAGAGAACCTATTCATGATGCCTGAAGTCGCTCATATATTGGGAAGCAAGCGGTTATTTCGCGAAAATAGATCAGGACGGGAGAACGGTTCCATGAACGAAAAGGAAGTCATTTTGACACCCGAAGGTTTGAAGAAGCTGGAGGAAGAACTGGAGCACCTGAAGTCGGTCAAGCGCCGCGAGGTGGCAGAACGGATCAAGGTTGCCATCGGATACGGAGACATCAGCGAAAACTCCGAGTACGAGGACGCCAAGAACGAACAGGCCTTCATTGAGGGACGCGTCATCACGCTGGAGAAGATGCTTCGCAACGCGCGGATCATCAACAATGACGAAGTCGATACGGATACCGTCAGCATCGGCTCGATCGTCATCGTCGAAGATCTGGAGTTCAAGGAAACGATCGAATATGCCATCGTCGGCACGGCCGAATCCGATCCGTTCCAGAACAAGATCTCCAACGAGAGCCCGGTCGGAAAAGCGTTGCTCGGAAAGAAAAAAGGCGCTATCGTCGACGTGCAGGTTCCGGCGGGCATTATTCAGTATAAAATTCTGGATATCAAGAAGTAATCCCGCGCTCCGGCGCGGCCAGCATAGACGGACGCAAAAAAAGCTTCCTTGGGGGAAGCTTTTTTGCGGATAAAAGACAGGATAACGCCAGCAGACGGACCGTCCTCGCACCGGGGACGGCGAAGCCGTTTCCGCTTTGTTCAGCCGTATGAGCATCGGATTTGAATTCGGAGGACCGTTAGTGATTGGAAAATCGCCGCGGCGCCTTCCAATGCGGGGCCGCGTCGGTTATGCTGGTAATACCGCAAGGTTCAACAAGTATGTGTCGGAAGGAAGAGAACAGATGACGGAAGAATTGGAACTTAACGAGCTAATGGTCATTCGGCGGAACAAATTGGACGAGCTTCGCGGGCTTGGCATCGATCCGTTCGGGGCAAAATACGAACGGACGCACCATGCCGCCCAAATTATAGAGCAGTACGGACAATACACGAAGGAAGAACTGGAATCGATGGCCGTCCAGGTCAGCGTGGCCGGCCGGATCATGCAGCGCCGGGGCATGGGCAAAGCGGGATTCGCCCACATTCAGGATTTAACGGGCAAAATCCAGATCTATGTCCGCGAGGACGCGGTCGGGGCCCAGAAGAAAAAAGCGTACGACATTCTCGATGTCGGCGACATCATCGGTGTGCGCGGCACAGTGTTCAAGACGCAGACGGGCGAGACAACGATCAAAGTCACCTCGTTGGAGGTGCTGTCCAAATCGCTTTATCCGCTGCCGGAGAAGTTCCACGGGCTGAAGGACGTCGAGACGCGTTACCGTCAGCGTTACGTGGACCTGATCGTCAACCCGGAAGTTCAGAAGACGTTTATCACGCGGTCGAAAATCATCCAATCCATGCGCCGCTATCTTGATAACCTCGGCTATCTGGAAGTCGAGACTCCGACGCTGCACGCAATTGCCGGCGGCGCGGCGGCTCGTCCGTTTATTACGCACCACAATGCGCTCGACATGCAGTTGTATATGCGGATCGCCATCGAGCTTCATTTGAAGCGTCTGATCGTCGGCGGTCTCGAAAAGGTGTACGAGATCGGCCGCGTTTACCGCAACGAAGGCATATCCACGCGCCATAACCCGGAATTTACGATGATCGAGCTGTACGAAGCGTATGCGGACTACCAGGATATCATGCGCCTGACGGAGAACATGATCTCCCATATCGCTCAAGAAGTGCTGGGCACGACGGAGATCGAATACCAAGGCCACCAAATCAGCTTGAAAACGCCCTGGAAGCGCATCTCGATGGTGGACGCCGTCCGGGAAGCGACGGGCGTCGATTTCTCCCGCGAGATGTCCGATGAAGAAGCCCATCGGCTGGCCAAGGAGCATAACGTTCCGGTCGAGCCGACGCATACGTTCGGCCATATTGTCAACGCGTTCTTCGAGACGTATGTCGAGCATACGTTAATCGAGCCGACGTTTATTACCGGCCACCCCGTGGCGATATCGCCGCTGGCGAAAAAGAACGACGCCGATCCGCGGTTCACGGACCGGTTCGAGCTGTTTATCGTCGGCCGCGAGCATGCGAACGCGTTCAGCGAGCTGAACGACCCGATCGATCAGCGGCAGAGGTTCGAGGCGCAGCTCATCGAGCGCGAGCAAGGCAATGACGAAGCGCACGAGATGGACGAAGACTTTATCCGCGCGCTTGAATACGGCATGCCTCCGACAGGCGGATTGGGGATCGGCATCGACCGGCTGGTCATGCTGCTGACCAACTCTCCGTCGATTCGGGACGTGCTGCTGTTCCCGTTGATGCGCGAACGCTCCGGCGACTGATTCCGGATGGAAGGATATCCCCCGCGGAGGTCCGCGAAAACTGCGGACCGCCACGGGGGTTTTATTATCTTTTCGAAGTTGCCCGCCGGCTCCAAGTGGGAGAAAAAAATATTAAAAAAAGGACTGTCAAGCGTCTGTGAAAATGTCACCTTAACTCGTCTGTAAAAATGTCACTTTGTTAATTTGCGTAGCCGCCCGTTCCAGTGACTTGGACGGTTGTTGTTTTTGTGTTATCCTGTTGTTGTCTTCT
>NZ_VCQZ01000022.1 GCF_005938195.1 Paenibacillus thermoaerophilus | reverse complement strand
GAATGATCAAGGCAAAGCGCTTACAGGGGCAAGGGTTCTTTATGTAGTTCGTTTTGTTCCCTTAATGAATTGCCCACAATGACTTGACACTGACTCCCCGCATGCGCCGATTGGCTTTTCGGTTAAAATTCTTTATAATACAACAAAGAACATCCTATATGTGATGGAAGAGGGAGGAACGATAGAGGTGAACCGGCGATTTGTCATCGAAGCCGTAATGATCGCTATATACGGGCAAATGCTGTCCCCGAGTCGGCCGGTCGAATACTTGATTCCGTACTCCTCGATCCTCGAACTGTACGAGATGAAGGAAAGCGTCGAGCCGGTGATGCCGGAACCCGACGATGACGTTCACGTGAAGCAGAAGATCGGCGAGCTGATCGCGTTTTTCGAGGAACCTCTGAACAAGAAGAAGATTGAGCGTTCGCTGCTGGCGCCGTGGCGCAAAAGTCCGCCTCTCCTGGTCAAGGACGGGGTAAGCATCACCGTTGTGAATGCTTCGGAGAATGCGCAATACGGCGAGCTGTTCGATCCGATCGAGACGGAAATCATCTTGACGTCGCTGCGGGAGCAGACGCCCGTGCTGACGGACCAGGTGGAATTTACCGACAGGGTGATCGAGGCGGAGATACCGATTCAGGTATTCGACGTCGACGATTTCGAATTCGCCCTGGAGGCCGACCTGACGACCGAAGATTGGATGACGACGCCTTAAGCAAGCGGCGGGGGGAACAGGACAAGAGGATCTGCCGGATCAGGGAAAAACGGGCGACCGCGATATGCCGCGGTCGCCCGTTCCGTTGTAGTACGCCCAGCATGGGCGTCATCTTTAGGGTGGACCAGTGGATTCGCCGAAGACTGCGTATGTGCCTTTGGAAACCGTGGAAACGGGTACGAACTCGCGAACTTCGGGCGCTAGGGGTACCCGATTGGGCAGCTTTCATGATGGCCAATTCCCGCCGAGGCGCTTGGGAAATGTCCGAAATATAAACAACGCCCTCCCGACTTCCTACTGGGAAGCGAAAGGGCTGAAAAGTCTGCTTTCTCGTGATCTGGAGCTTTGTTAACCTTTTGGAACCGCCGTATGCGGGCCCGCATGTACGGTGGTGTGAGAGGTCGGGGGGTAGCCGCCCCCTCCTACTCGATTTGCGGAGAGAGCCGGTCAGCGGATGCCCAGACGGTCCAGCATCGCCGGTTCCAGCCGGATCGGACCCGGCGGAACGGCATCCAGTCGAAAATACGGCAGCAGATCCCGAGGTTTTGCCGGCTCGGGCTTCGGCAGGCATCCGGCCAGGTAGCCCAGCCAACCGACGATCGTCTCCGGGGATATGCCGGATTGCCGCATCGCTCCGATGCTGGCCGAGCCGTGACGTTTGGCGAGCCGCTGGCCGTCCGGTCCGTACAACAGGGGCACATGGGCGTACCGGGGCGCGGGCAGTCCGAGGGCGTCGAACAGCGCAAGCTGTCTGGGCGTCGAGTCCAGCAGATCGGAGCCCCGGAGCACGTGCGTGACGGCCATGTCCGCATCGTCCGCCACGACGGCAAGCTGGTAAGCGTAGATGCCGTCCGCCCTTTTTACGATAAAGTCGCCGCCGTAGCCCGCAGGGAACGATTGGGGGCCCATCGCGAGATCCTCGAACGCCACAGGCTCGGCAGGCATGACGAAGCGCCAGGAGGGCGTTTTCCGCTCGGCGCGGGTTGCCCGTTCCGGTTCGCTGAGGGTCCGGCAGATGCCCGGATACGCGGGTCCTTCGGCGGCCAGCCCGTGCGGCGCGCTGGCGATCGCGGCCAGCTCGGCCCGGCTGCAGTAGCACGGATACACAAGCCCCTTCGCTTTGAGGACGTGAAGCAGCTCTTCGTAGCGCGCCAGCCGTTCGCTTTGCCGGTAAGGGGAATAGGGACCGCCGAGATCCGGGCCTTCGTCCCAGTCCAGTCCGAGCCAGCGGAGATCCTCCGGAATCGATTCGATATACGCTTGCCGCGAGCGGGGGCCGTCGATGTCCTCGATGCGCAGCAGCATCTCGCCGCCGGCCTGGCGGACCTGCAGCCAAGCCAGCAGGGCGGACCAGGCGTTCCCGAGATGAAGCGGGCCGGAGGGGGTCGGGGCGAATCGTCCTCGTATTTTCATATCGTTCACCTGCCAGTCGTCGGAATCCCGAAAGAAGTAGCAAAAAGAGCAGGAAGCGTATCCCTGCTCTTAACGTTCGATATGGCGGAGCTGACGGGATTCGAACCCGCGGTCTCCTGCGTGACAGGCAGGCATGTTAGGCCTCTACACCACAGCTCCTTAAGCCAAGTGGTATCATAACACGTTCGAACCGCGGGCGCAACCTTTTTTTCTTCAAGCTCCCGTCTCGTTCAGTCAGTGGATGTCGCGTTTTTTAAACCGGCCGCCTTTGACGTCGTGAATGTTGCCGATTGCCAGAAAGGCGGAAGGATCGTTCTCGTCGACGATCGCTTTCATCTTGGCCTCCTCCAGCCGGTTAATCACGCAGAAAATAACCCGTCTGCTGTCTCCGCTGAAGCCGCCCTCGCCGTTCAGGTAGGTGACGCCCCGGCCGAGCCGCTGAATAATGATATCGCCGATCTCCTTGGCGTGGTCGCTGATAATCCACACGGCTTTGGACTCGTCCAACCCTTCGATCGTCAAGTCGATCATCTTGAACGCGATAAAATAAGCGATCAGGGAGTACATCGCCTGATTCCAGTTGAACACGAAACCGGCGGCGGCGAGAATAAAAATATTAAAAAACATGACGATCTCGCCCACGGAAAACGACAACCGCTTGCTGAACAGAATCGCGACGATCTCCGTGCCGTCCAGAGACCCCCCGAACCGGATGACCATGCCAACTCCTGTCCCCAAGATCATGCCGCCGAACACCGCCGCGAGCAGCGGGTCCGTCGTTAGCGGCTTCACCGGATGAAGGAAAAACGTTCCGACGGACATGACCGCAACGCCGTATAGCGTGGAGATGGCGAACGTTTTGCCGATTTGTTTGTAGCCGAGGAACAGAAAGGGAAGGTTCAGCAGGAACAGGAAGACGCCGAGCTTGATTCCGGTCAACTCGGAAGCGAGGATGGAGATGCCGACAATTCCGCCGTCGATGACCTGATTGGGGACGAGGAAAATCTCGAGTCCGACCGATACGAGGACCGCGCCCAGCGTAATGAACAGCGCCCGTTGCAGGATGGCGGGCAGCGCAAGTTTGGGGTGTTGGATCAGATTCGTTTGTGTTTCCGCATTCGGCATCATATTCACCCCGTTCATCAACCTCTATCTCCTATTAATCATAGGGCATTTATAGCCGAAATTCAATGAGCCTCATTGCGTTTGCCGCCGTCCGGCTTTGACAAGAGGCCTCTCGGTTCGTACATTAAGGAATGGGCATAAGCTGAGACGGAGGGGGTTGCTCATGAAGGCGCTGCCGATTGAGTGGGTGCTGCCCGCGCTGCGAACTGCGCTGGACGGCGGAGGAAACGCGGTGCTGATCGCTTCCCCCGGAGCGGGGAAAACGACCCGGGTGCCTCTTGCGCTGAAAGATTCGCAGTGGCTGCAGGGACGCAAGATCGTGATGCTGGAGCCGAGACGGCTGGCGGCGCGTGCGGCGGCTGCCTATATGGCCGGGGAACTCGGGGAGAAGGTCGGAGAAACGGTTGGATATCGGGTGAAACACGACACGAAGGTCGGGCCGTCGACGGTTGTGGAAGTCGTGACCGAAGGCGTTCTGACGCGTATGCTGCAGCGGGACCCGTCGCTGGAGGACGTCGGCCTCGTCATCTTCGACGAGTTCCACGAACGCAACTTGCACGCGGACACGGGACTGGCGCTCTGTCTGCAGGCGCAGGAGCTGTTCCGGCCGGATCTGCGGCTGCTGGCGATGTCTGCGACGATGGAAGGCGAGGCGGTCGCGGAGCTGCTCGGAGGCGCGCCGGTGCTGACCGCTCCGGGGCGCATGTTTCCCGTGGAGACGATCTACGCGGACAAGCGGCCGGAACGCCCGCTCGAAGAGGAAGCCGCGCGGACGATCCGGCGAGCGCTGGCCGAGCATGAAGGCGACGTCCTTGTTTTTTTGCCGGGAGCGGCCGAGATTCGCCGCGTCATGGACAAGCTGGAGCCGGATGAGGGGCTGTGCGTGCAGCCCCTGTACGGACAGTTGACGCAGCGGGAGCAGGACGAGGCGCTCCGGCCCGCGCGGGACGGCCGGCGCAAGGTGGTGCTGGCCACGTCGATCGCGGAGACGAGCTTGACGGTGGAAGGCGTGAGAATCGTCATCGACAGCGGCTGGATGCGGGTTCCGAGATTTTCGCCCCGCACGGGCATGACCCGGCTGGAGACGGTGCGCGTGGCCCGGTCGAGCGCCGATCAGCGCCGGGGCCGCGCCGGACGGACGGCGCCGGGCGTCTGCTACCGGATGTGGACGGAGGCCGAGGACGCCCTGCTGGAGGACCGGGCGAAGCCGGAGATTTTGGAGGCCGACCTGGCGCCGCTGATGCTCGAATTGGCGGTGTGGGGCGTGCGGGACCCTTCGGAGCTGAAATGGCTGGATGCGCCGCCGGCGGCTTCCGTCAGCCAGGCCAAGGAGCTGCTGCGTTCGCTGGACGCCATCGACGACGAGGGAGCGTGTACGGCGCACGGCCGGCAGATGGCGGAGCTCGGAGTGCATCCGAGGCTGGCGCATATGATGCTCCGGGGAGCCGAATCCGGCCTCGCCGGATTGGCGTGCGATCTCGCGGCGCTGCTGTCCGAGCGCGACGTGCTCCGATTCGAGAGGGGATTCGCCGACGCGGACTTGTCTCTGCGGCTGGATGCCGCGTTCGGATACGGCGCGTTGGCCGCGCCGGGCGCGGCCGCGGACGAAGCCGCGTGCCGGCGGGTGCGCCAGGACAGCCGGGAGCTGCGGCGCTCGCTGAGCGCGCGGGATACGCCCGAGCAGGCCGGCGGCAAGGCGCAAGCCGGCTTGCTGCTCGCGTTCGCGTATCCCGACCGGATCGCCAGGAGGCGCCCTGACGGACGCTACCTGCTGGCGGGAGGCCGGGGCGCGGCGTTCGGAACGCGGCAGCGCTTGTCCGGCTGCGAATGGATCGTCGTCGCCGAGCTGGACGACGCGGGAGCGGACGGGCGCATCCTGCTGGCGGCCGAGCTGGCTGAGGCGGATCTGCCGCAAGCGTTCGCGGGGCGCGTGACGGCCGAAGAATCCGTCTGCTGGGACCGGGAGACGGGCTCCGTCCGGGCCGTCCGCAGGCAGCGTCTGGGAGCGATCCTGATCCGGGAGGAGCCGGTCCGCGCTCCCGATCCCGACCGTCAGCTCGAAGCGCTGCTGGCGGGCATCCGCGAGGAAGGACTGGACATCCTGCCGTGGACAGCCGCGACCCGCCAGTGGCGGCAGCGATTGGCGTTCCTGCACCGGATCGACCCCGAGAGCTGGCCGGACGGAAGCGACGAAGCGCTGCTCGGCTCTTTGGAGCAATGGCTCGGGCCGCACGTCGCGGGTTTCCGCAGCCGAAGCGATCTGCAGCGGCTACGGATGGGGGAGGTGCTGGAAACATGGTTGTCCTGGGAGCAGCGCCGCGCCTTCGACGAGCTGGCGCCGACGCATATTCGGGTACCGAGCGGATCGCGAATCGCCGTCGATTACAGCGATCCCGCAGCTCCGGTGCTGGCGGTGCGGCTGCAGGAGCTGTTCGGGCTTCACGACACGCCTCGCCTCGCGAACGGAAGGGTGCCGGTCGTGATTCACCTCCTGTCGCCCGCAGGCCGTCCCGTTCAGGTAACGAGCGATTTGCGCAGCTTTTGGCGGACGGGATATTTCGAAGTGAAGAAAGATCTCAAAGGACGTTATCCGAAGCATTACTGGCCCGACGACCCGCTGGAAGCGGTCGCGACGAACCGGGTGCGGCCCAAGCCGTGAGGGAAAGATTCGAATGTCCCGGAGGACGGCAGGCTCGACAAGCTAGCGGCCCCTGCGCCGCAAGCATTTGCTAGCATGAGGAGACGACGGGGGAGACAGGAATGGATGTACGCATCAGGTTTTTATCGTTTTTCGTCATCCGTACGGAAGGTGATCCGGGCGGCGGCGGGAGCAAGTCGTTCCGGCATTACCGGACGCTTGACCGGGAGAGCTACGAGACGAGCGAGCTGAAGCCGTTCCTGGACGGCGAGTTCGCGCGGATCGTCAAGCGCAAGGCGGAAAAAAATCCGAACACGGATCAGGCTCCCACCAAAATCGGCCGCTTCTTGACGGAGCCGGGTCACGAGCTGACCAGCAATCCGAACTATAACCTGTTCAAGCGGCTGCAGGCGGCCGATTCCGTGGAAGCGTTCCACGCTTCGAGCGACGAATTGGTCCGGCTGTACGCGGACACGAGCGCCGTTCGGGGCGGGGCGATGATTGTTGTTCAGGCGGAACTGCCCAAGCATGCGGAACTGCCGTTTGTGTTCGTGCTCAAGTGCGACTTCGAGCCGAAGATCGCGCGCATCTCGGACGAACGGGGCTTGATCGCCCAAGTCGAGATGGCGATCAGCGCCCGCAATATGAAGTCGATTCAATTTCCCCATATGCCCGAACCGGGGATGATCGAGGAGTGGGAGCTGAAAATCCATCAGGCGTCGCACGCCCGCTATTTCGAAGACTTCCTGAAATTCGTCGCGTACGAGCGGCCGCTGCCGGAGATCGTCAGCGAGCACGTAATCGGCATGGTGCAGCATTATATAGAGGAGAAATGGCGGGGGCTCGAGGAGCACGTCCAAGAGCGGCAGCGCGAGGAGGAAGAGCTGGAGCTCTGGGCCGCCCGCGACAAGCGCGACTTGCAGGAGAAATGGAGCCACGAACAGGTCCGGGACGCAGCCAGGCAGATCGTTCAGATCAAGGAAGACTTGCCGATGGCATTTCGGCTGGACGAGGTGACGGTGCGGGGCAAGCTGTCGGATTACGGCGAGTCGATCCATATCGCCAAGCTGAACGGCCGGTATGTCGTCCTGATCGTCGGCGACCAATTCCAATTCGACCACGGTATGTCGCCGGTCGAGCTGCTGCAGCCCGAGCCGTTCGAGGCCGTCGCCGAACGGCTGGCGGCGGGGCCCGTTCGCGGCCCGGAGCCGGACGACGACGAAGCGCCCTGGGATTAAAGAGCGGACGAATCCGAGGCCGGCATATCCGGCCGCGGGGTCAAGCGCTTCGCGAGTCGCGCGGCTCGCACAGCATCGCGGCCAGCTTTTGCAGCGTCGGCGAGAGATACCGGTTGCGATGCCAGATCAACTGGATATAAAACGGCGGCAGTTCGTTTTCCCGGAACGGGACGGATGCGAGCTGGCCGCTCTCCAGCTCGGACGCGACGGCGAGCTGCGGCAGCAGCGCCGAGCCTAGTCCGATTTTTACGCATTGCTTGATCGCTTCGATGCTTCCGAGCTCCGAGACGACTTGAACCTCGACCTGCTCGTCGCGGATCGAGCGTTCCAAGGCCTCCCGGTACGTGCAGGTGGCCTCGCCCAGAATCAGGGGCTGCGATTGCAGGTCGGCCGCCGTCAATTCCCGGTGCCGAAGCAGTGGATGCCCCGGGGTGCAGACGAGCAGGAGCGGCTCCCGCCGAAGCGGGATCGAGCGCAACTCCGGATCGGACAACGGCGGATCGAGTATCAGGCCGATATCGAGGGCGCCATCGCGTATATTCGCGATGACGTCGTTTTGCGCCGACGGGAAGATTTGCAGATTCGCATTCGGGCATACTTGCCGGAACGCTTGCAGATACGGCGGAAGGAAAAACGCCGTCAGGCTTTCGATCGTACCGATGTGCAGCCTCTCGGGTCCCGACTCCCGCAGCGCTTGCTCGGCCTCGAAGCTCGCTTCGACGATCCGGTCGGCCAAGGGCAGCAGCCGGGCGCCCGCTTCCGTCAGCGCCAGAGTTTTGCCGTTCCGGACGAACAGTTCGGCGCCGTAGTGGCGTTCCAGCTTTTGAATTTGCACCGTGACGCTTGGTTGGGCGTATCCCAGCCGTTCGGCCGCCCTGGTGTAGCTAAGGCAACGCGCGACTTCGCGGAACGTGATGAAGTATTGCAGGTCCATCTTGACATCTCCGCCCTCCCGTGAATGATTGCGATCTGTAATGGATGCCATTAACATCTGTGGCTAATCGCACCGAGTTGACCTATGATATCATAGCTCCACAACACCTGTGAAGGGTGAAAAGAGATATAACGATTGTCGGTCGGAGAGGGTGGAGCTGCATGTGGACGAACCTTTACGAGTTGGAACAATGGATGCTTGAAAACGAGGAAAACGCGAAAAAAGCGGTTGTTCCCGAACGGGGAGTCAGGAGGCGGCGTGCCCCGGTCCAAGCGGCCGGCAGGGTGCTGTGGCTGAATTTGGCGCTGGCACCCGCAGGTGTTTCACTCGTCACCTGGTGTTGAGCGAAAAGGTATGTCCGCCGGTTCGAGGGGCGGGCAATACCTTTTTCGCCTGCTTTGCGCTTGCTTTTCAATAAAGTTCCATTATACTTGGCATATAATGAAATGACCCTAGGTCGACAAGCATGTGAGGAGAGTCGGACGCAGGTATGTCTTGGTCGGATGGAATCGTTCAAAACATATACACGTTAATTTCCATTCTGAACGTGCCGCTGGCCATTACGGTCATTTTTCTGGAACGGCGCAACGTCGGCGTCACCTGGGCGTGGTTGATGGTGCTGCTGTTTCTGCCGGTGGTCGGATTCGTGCTGTACTTGTTTCTCGGGCAAAATCTCAGCCGGCTCAAGCTGTACCGCATTCATCTGGCCAACCAGGGCAAAATCCGCGAATATATCGAACGGCAACGGCGGGATTTCCGCAAGCATCGCGTCGAATTCAACGACCCCGCCATGTCCGCCTACCAGGATCTGATCTACATGAATCTGCTCAGCAGCCACGCCTTGTACACGCAGAACAACAGCGTCGACATCTTCGTCGACGGACCTTCGAAGTTCGACAGCTTGTTCCGGGATATCGCGGAGGCGAAACATCACATTCATCTGATGTATTATATCATCCAGAACGACGAGCTCGGCCGCAAGCTGATCCGGGAGCTGGCCCGCAAGGCGGAGGAAGGGGTCGAGGTGCGCCTGCTGTACGACGACATCGGCAGCTCCGACCTGACGCGGCGTTTTTTTGAGCCGTTGCTGCGTGCGGGCGGACAAGCCGCCGCTTTTTTTCCGTCGCGCATCCCGTATCTGAACATCCGGGTGAATTACCGCAATCACCGCAAGCTGGCGATAATCGACGGGATGTACGGCTACATCGGGGGGTTCAACGTCGGCGACGAATATTTGGGCCGCAGCAACAAATTTGGCCCGTGGCGCGATACGCATCTCCGTCTGAGAGGCGATTCCGTGCTGCAGATGCAGGCGCAGTTCGCGATGGACTGGAATTTGGCCTCCGGCCGGGTGCTGCCGGATCATCCTGATTATTTTCCACGCCTGGAGTCAACGGGGACGGTCGGCGTGCAGATTGTCTCCAGCGGCCCGACCCACGAAATGGAGCAGATCAAAAACGCGTACATCAAAATGATTTTCGAAGCGGAACAGCTGATCTGCATTCAGACGCCATACTTCATCCCGGACGAAAGCGTGCTGAACGCCTTGAAAATCGCGATGCTGTCCGGCGTCGAGCTGCGGATTATGATCCCGGGCAAGCCGGATCACCGGATGGTGTATTGGGCGACGTATTCGCATCTGGGCGAACTGCTGGACTTGGGGGCCAAGTGTTATTTGTACCAGAACGGCTTCCTGCATGCCAAGACGGTCATCGTAGACGGCAAGATCGCTTCGGTCGGCACGGCCAATTTCGATATCCGCAGCTTCAAGCTGAACTTCGAAGTGAACGCGATCCTGTACGACACGGCTACAGTATCCCGGCTTCAGGACATATTCGAGCGGGATACGGCGGACTGCACCGAGTTGACGGCGGAGATGTACCGAGCCCGCTCCCGCATGCAGCGAATCAAGGAGTCGTGCACGCGGCTGATCTCGCCGATTTTGTAAGAGGCATGACTCGGGGCGGAAGTTGAGAGAGAGAGGATTAATGCTTTCAGACTGGGGCTGACTCCGGTAATCGTCGGTGTCAGCTTATTTTATTGTCATATCGAGTAGCCGGGTTGATCGTCGGGAGCGTGTGCATCACCCCTGCAAACCTGTAATGTTATCCCCTTCGTTCAGCATAAAGGAACTAATGCCTGTTGGAATCAGCCTGAACGAACCGGCGTCTACGTTTATCGACGACCGTACCTGCTTTGGAACTTATCCCCTCGAATCAGCTTTATCGGTTAAATCGCCTTGATCTTCATCGAGCCCTAAACAAATAAAGGACGAACCATACTTGTTCCCTAGTTCCAACCAGCGTAAGGTGACCCTGTGACTCCCGATAACCAAGTAGACGGCAAAACATGGACCCGATCGGCAAACGAAGGCGCATGGGATCAAGCCGCCCCGACAAGACAAGGGAGATCATCCCGGTTCTGCCGCGGAGATTGTACGGATTTGCCGATGAGCTCCCGGTATGTGATGGCGGAATAAGCGGAGCATGACTTCAGCGTGCCTGTCAGCATGGATTCGTTACGGATTGCGCAGTTGTACCTGTACACATATTCGTCGAGGTACTTTTGCAAATGTTTTTGGCTGACTCCATAGTAAAGCGAGCCTATCCACATCGTAGCCATTACGAATATTTTTTTGGTAAATCCCCATTCGGTTGCTCCGCGGATCGAACGAATAACCTCAAAATCGGCGCAATTTGGGCAAACGTGCCGGGACCGAAAATTTGGAATGGTATCGTTGAGAGTTGCGGACCGGTCGGTCGAAATCAATTTGATGGATGCGGGTTGCTTCGAGTTTTGAAGGGACATGCCCATGATAACAGGGTATTTCGCAGGGATGGAATCGTAAAGCGGGTAAGGGGTACTGCCGAAAATCCCCGGTATGGCCCGGACCACTCCGGTCAGCAGCCTCCGGCGATCGTATTCGCTCATCTCATGACGTATTTTGTGTAGCATAAGCCACGCCGTTTTATAGGTGACGCCAATGATCAACTTCAGTGTGGACGCCGAGACGCCGATCAACGGGCGAGTCATCAAATAAAGAGCCTGGAACCATTTGGTCAGGGGAGTTCGGCTGCGGCTCATAACGGTGTTCGCGATCAGGGACGTCTGATGCCGGCAATGGGCGCATTGAAATAGAGGCAATCGTCTCGTCTCGATCCGGCAGCATTGACGGCTTCCGCATCGCGGGCAGACGTATCCGTTCGGCCATTTGGCGGCGAAAAGAGCGAGCGCGCACGATTCTTCCGAATGAAATTCATCGGGGAAACGCAGAAATTCCACAGGGTGTCACCACCGACAGGAATATATGTTCGTATTTCGATTATACCGAACATTCGTTCTTGTTTCAACCTTTTTTTAGCGGAAATTGTCATGAACGAGGAGTTGCTGAGCCGACGGGATAACCTTAAAAGAGAGCGGAAGGAGCTTGCGCGATCAAAGCGCGGGGACCATACTGCCTGCCGGCAGAGAACCCCTTAAAGGAAACGCCCCCCTCTTAAGGATCGTCCGGCCGAACCGATAAATGGACACTCGGGGAAAAAGCGTTGTTAGTCCCAAGGCTGAGCGATCGTTAAAAAATCGGCTAGTTTTTTGCTTTCCTGGCGTCTTCGGACGCGCATTTCCGCCCGCTGGGGAGCCGTTTCGTGCAGCTTCAACTCTTCTTCCGATTCGGGTATGACGCCCGGAACGGGTACCGGTCTGTTGTCTTCTCCCAATGCCACAAACGTCAAAAAAGAAGTGGCGGCGATCGTCCGCTCTCCGCTCAGCAAATCCTCCTTCATGACTTTGACGAACACTTCCATGGAGCTCGTGCCGGTCCAAGTGACGAAGGATTCCAACGTAACGGAGTCCGTCGGCCGGATCGGCTGAAGAAAATCGACGGAATCGGTGGATGCGGTCACTACCGATTGGCGGCAGTGTTTGGCGGCGGAGATCGAAGCGATGTCGTCGATGTACGCCATCAGCTTGCCTCCGAATAACGTGTTATGGTTGTTGACATCGGTTGGAAATATACGGGAGGTTTTGAAGCAGCGAGACGCTCGGCAATACCGGCTTTCCTCCATAGAGATCTTCTTCCCTTCGTGTCGAATGTAATTTCTATTGTAAATCACATTTCCATTTTCATACAAGAACACAATAGACTCGGCCCAACAGGTTTCCGGCGCTCCGTCATCGTGTTATATTGGGATCATACCCCAACGAAAGCGGTGATGCGGTTGAAGAAAGCTGTCGCCGTCTTGCTCTTGGTGGCGTTGGCGGTCGTTACATATGCGTACACCAACTCGCCGGATCAAGATCCGTACCGGATTACCGATTACAGCAGGCTGCGGCCGGTTAAAGTCGAGCGTGTCGTCGCCGGGCGCGAGGAGGAGCAGCTTGCGGCGATCGTCCGGGAAGCGCGCGAGAGAGGGATTCCCGTGTCGGTCGCGGGTCAACGGCACAGCCAGGGCGGCCATACTTATTATCGCGACGGAATTGTCGTCGATATGACGACGTATAACCGGGTGCTGGAGGTCGATCCCGAACGGCGCACGATCAGAGTGCAAGCCGGCGCCACATGGGAGGACGTGCAAGAGGCGATCAATCCGTACGGTTTATCCGTGAAGCAGATGCAATCGCAGAACATCTTCACCGTCGGGGGTTCGGTCAGCATCAATGCGCACGGCCGGGACATCCGGAACGGTTCGTTGATAAAAAGCGTCGAATCGTTTCGGTTATTGACGCCGGATGGCGGCATTCTGAATGTCAGCCGGACGGAGAATGCGGACTGGTTTCCTCTGGCGCTGGGAGGCTACGGTTTGTTCGGCATCATCTTGGACGTGACGTTGTCGCTTACGGACGACGAAGTCTACCGGATGCGCACCGAAGAGTTCCCGGTCGAGGATTACGAGCGTTATTTCCGGGAAGAAGTGCTGGGCAATCCCGATGTCCGCATGCATATCGCCAGAGTGTCGGTTTCGCCCGAGCAGCTTTTGACCCGGATGTACGCCGTAAACTACGAGTTGGCGCGTGATCTGCGATTGGAAGATTATCGGCGGCTGCGCCGCGGCGAAAGCGGGGTTGCGCCGGCCAAAGCGATGTTCGCGCTGAACCGGATGTACGGCTGGGGGAAAAACGTATTTTGGCGGATGCAGTCCAAGCTGTACGCCCATCAGGACGGGACCGCGATCAGCCGCAACAACGCGATGCGGGGAGCAACGGCTTTTATGGAATACCAGGTGCCGGGACGGAATGATTTACTGCAAGAATATTTTATACCGTTAAATAAATTCGATGAGTTTATAAACAGCCTTCGCGAGATTTTGAAGGAAGAAGAAATCTTGAATTTGCTGAATATTACGGTCCGTTACGTCCACCAAGACACGGAAGCCGTGTTGTCGTATGCCAGGGAGGAGATGTTCGCGCTCGTTTGTTTGTTCCATGTGCCGCTGACCGGTCGCGGACAGGAGGAGATGCGCCGTGCCATTCGCCGCGTGGTCGACGAATCGCTCCGGCAAGGCGGAACGTACTACCTGCCTTATGCGCCTTATCCGTCGATCGCGCAATTCCGCGCCGCTTATCCCGAACAAGCCCGGTTTTTCGCGGAAAAGGATCGGCGCGACCCCGGACTCGTGTTCCGCAACTACTTTTACGACGATTACAGGGGGGAGTAGCGGATGTCCGTCCACTGGCTGATTCGTTCGCAAAGCCTATTCACGATGGCCGCAGGCATGATTTATCCGTATTACCTGCTGTTTCTGAAAAACCTCGGCAACAGTTATGCGAAGTACGGGCTGGCGTTTGCGGTGTTTACGATCTGCTCCGCTATGGCGTCGCAGGTGCTGGCGGGACGCCTTGACCGGGCAGGGCGGTCGATGATGATCATAAGCTCGCTCGGCATGATGGCTTCGATGCTCGCGTTCCCGTGGGTGACCTCCTATGTGCTCGTATTGGCGCTTCAGGCGTTGATGGGCGCGTGCAACGCCATGCAGAAGATGGGCGAACGCCAGCTTCTTGCGGATCTGACGCAACCGGGGGCTAGGGGGCCGGCCATAGGCTCCTATCATTTCTGGACGTCGGTGGCATCCGGGTTTGCGGTAATTTTGGCCGGGTATGCGATCGACTGGCTGACGATCGATGTGATGTTCTACGCGAGCGCCGCTCTATACGGCGTCAGCGCGTGGGTTATGAGAAAGCGTCCGTCCGGTGTATAATCAAAGGGAAAATCAGACGCCTCCGGCCCAAGGCCGGAGCGAGCTTTTGAAGAGGAGGAACCGAATGTGACGGCAACGGGAGAACGGCTGCTCGTCTTCGCCGGATCTTACGCGGAGGAAACGGGCGACGGTGTGTATGTCTATGAACTGATCGAGGAAACGGGCGAGCTTCGCTTGTTGAATGCGTACGGGGGGCTGAAAAACCCGACCTTCCTTAACGTGGACCCGGACAACCGGAAATTGTACGCCATCGCGGAAGGGACAGGCGAGGACGGAGCGAAAACCGGACAGGCGGTGTCGTTCGCGATCGATCCCGCGGCGGGAGCTTTAACCTTGTTGAACAAGGCGCCGACGGTGCCTGCCCCGACATGCCACATCCAGCGCGATTCCGCAAGCCGGTATTTGCTGACCGTCAGCTACCACGGAGGATTGGTCGGTCTGAATTCGATCGCCGAGGACGGCACGGTAGGGGAAGCGCTTGACATCAAACGGCATACAGGCGGCTTGGGACCGGCTCCTCAGGACCGTCCGCATCCTCATTCCGCTTTCCTGTCCCCGGATGAAAAATTCGTGCTCGTCCCCGATCTCGGATTGGACTGCATTTTTGTCTACAGTTTCGATAGAGAGGCGGAAAAGCTCGTTACGCACGGAGAGGCGACCGTCGACAACGGCTCGGGACCGCGGCATCTCGTTTTCCGGCCGGACGGAAAATTTGTTTATGTCATTAATGAACTGAATTCGACGATTACGGTATTCCGTTACGATGCCGCTGAAGGGCGGCTGGAGCGGGTGGAGACGGTGCCGACGCTGCCGGAAGACTATTCGGGCGTCAATGCCTGCGCCGAAATCGCGGTCTCCCCGGACGGACGCTATATCTACGGATCGAACCGCGGCCACGACAGCATCGTCGTGCTGGCTTCGGACCCGTCGACCGGGCGTCTGTCCCTCGTTCAGCATATCGGTTCGGGAGGCGGCCATCCCCGTCATTTCGCGCTGACGCCGAAAGGCGACTACCTGCTGTCGGCGAACCGCGACTCGAACAACATCGTGACTTATCGCGTCCATCCGGACAGCGGGCGGCTCGAACCGACCGGATACAGTGTCACGGTCTCGAAGCCGGTCTGCGTCCGTCCCGTATACATGTAACCTGCTGCCTTTATTGCATGTTAACGCCCGCGTTCGGCGCCGCGCTGCCGTCCGCGGGTTTTGTTTTGCGGTTGTGCAGCTTGATCGGGCGATTGTTATGCACGATTTCGCGCCAATTGAAATCGCCCCGCTGCAACGCGCGCACCAGCAGCTCGGCCGTGGCCATGTTCGTCGCCACCGGAATGCCGTACACGTCGCAAATGCGCAGAAGCGCGTTGATATCGGGCTCGTGCGGCTGCGCGACAAGCGGGTCTCGGAAAAAGATCAGCAAATCGAGTTCGTTTTGGGCGATCATCGCTCCCAGTTGCTGGTCTCCGCCCAACGGTCCGGACATAAAGCAGAAGATCGACAAGGAGGTCGCTTCCATAATTTTTTTGCCGGTCGTGCCGGTGGCGTAAAGATGATGGCCTTGGAACAGCTTTTCGTAAGCGATCGTGAAGTTGACCAGCTCTTCTTTTTTTCGATCGTGCGCGACAAACGCCACATTCATGGAGGATCACCTCAAGTCTTTAATGTTATATATAATAACATAAAAATGGCGTTTTGTGTGATGGGTTGGTCGTTTTTTTGATAAAATAGGAGCTGTTCGAAGGTTTTTGTGTAATATAAAGTGACATAAACCCGATGCCGATGGCGTTGTCTGTGCCATACACGTTCCGGCCGTACGGCGTTTCGTGTAACGCGCTTAAAGATGCCGGCGGTTAGAAAAAAATAAACGGGCCGCCGCATTCGCCCGTTTTTGTTTGAAAAGTATGCCTCCCGAGGGTTACGCCTCGGCTTTTGTCGATATCGGACGCAATGGAATTCCTCGCCGTTCCACCCACCAAGTGCTTCCGAGAAGGGCGGCGATGCCGAGCGCCGCAAAAACGGGGAACCACAAACCGGCCCAATGCCCGGCTTGCAGCCACAACCCCATAGCCAGGGAGGGAATTAGAGGCTCGCCGTAAGCCTTCCACCAGTTCAGACGGAATCCTTCGAGGAAGAAAAAGCCGATCATCGCCATCGCGGATAGGGCCCAGCCCCCGGTATACACCCAGACGGCCCAGACCGGATGGCTGCCGACAACGGCGGGCACCAGGGCTATGACGGGCGCGCCCGCAACGATCATGACCCAGAAATTCGCCCGCGTCCGACCCATGCCGGCCAAGATGCTGCCCCCGAGCCGGCCGACCGAGGAGAACAAGACTCCCAGCGCCAGCAGACGGATGTAAATGCCGGAATCCTCGTTTACATATTGCGCCCCGAAGAGAAAGCCGTTGATGTCGTCCGGATACAAGCAGATCAGCGTCGTCAACGGGTACAGCAGCAGGTTGTTGTACCGGACGCACAGCGTGCCTCTGCGGACGCTTTCCTCATGGTCCCGCGAGCTTTCGGCCACAAACGGGAAGGTGACGATCATAAACGCCCACGTGACGATGCCGATGAAACCCGTGATGCGCGAAGCGTTCGCCAGGTGACCGACGGCCACCACGGAAGCCGATCCGATCATCATCACCAGGAACGGCTGCTGAAACGCCTTGGCGATGTTGCCCGCCCAGCCGGGCAGGCCGAATTTCATCATGCCGCGCATCTCGGACAACGAGATCGGACCGATCCAGCGAGGTTTATGCACACGTGAAACACGCAACAAAATAAAAAGAGCGGTTGCCATGGAGCCGATTCCCATCCAGAACGAAACGCTCGTCAAAACTGTCGTATGGCCGATCGGCAAGAGCACGCCCAGCACGGTGCCCAGCGTCGAGAACGTCGTATTGACGACCATAAAAAACGCCTGCGTCTTGAAATCGCGGTTGCCCGAAAACGACGAAACCCCGATGTTCACGACGGACGTAAACAGAATCATGATCGTTCCGACGCACAATCCTTGGCGAAGCGCCGGCAGTCCGTACGCATCCGCAAGCAATGGAGAGGATAGGGCGACAAGCAAGCAGAGCACGCCCGCAAAAAACAAGCTGCCGAGCAGAGCGTGCCGCAGCTTGTTCAGCACCGCGTCCTGCTTGTCGGTCGAAAACGCATACACCAGAGACGACGTGAAGCCGACGTTGAGAAACAGGGTGATCATGCCGAAAATTTGCAGAAGCAGGTTGACTTCTCCGAATGCGACAGGGTCGTTCAACACCCGGGCGAGAACGATGCTTCCGGCGGTTTGCAGCAGTTGGTTGACGAACAGGCCGAGCGCAATGACGGAAACGCTTCGCAGCAAAAACCGCTGATTGTTGCTTAACGAGCCGGTGAGACTGGACAAGCTGTCTGTCATCTCCTTCGCGAATAAGGCCTTAATGAATTATCAGCATTATAAATCCGGCGGCGGGATTCATCAAGGCCTAATGCGAAACCGCTTGCGGTAGTCCCGCGGCGATAATCCCTCGTATTTGGCGAAGCAGGTGCTGAAGTAGGACGGCTGGGTAAACCCGACTTGCTCCGCAACCCGGTGGATCGGCAGATCGGTCTGCAGCAGATAGAGCTTGGCCTGCTCCAATCTGTACCGAGTCAAGTATTCGATCGGGGAGCAGCCGAGTTCCTTCTGCATGCACCGGGCGATATAGACGGGGTGGAAGTTCAGCGCTTCGGCGAGCGAGCCGATCGTGATGTCCTCGCTGTAATGCATGCGAATATACGATGCGGCCCGCTCGGCGACGTTCGCGCCCGGCAGCACGGTATGAAGATCGAGCGATGCGTTGAGCAGTTCCAGCACCTGCTGGAAGATCAATTGATGCTTCCATCGGGCCCAATTGTGATGCGAGTCGCGCTCCAGCCCGATCAATTGGTCCAGCTTCTCGTACAGCATCGACGGCTGTGTCAACCGGACGAACTGGGGCAGCATCATCGAAAACGTATGCACGGTGAAGGCGTTGCGGACTCGGGATTCGGACGGCGGCTCGATCGACGGGTTGTCCGTCGCGCGCCAGGCGCCTTCTGTTCCGAAATGAAGCCAATACGCCCCCGTCTGCTCCTTGCACCCTTCGTACCCGTAGTGATGCCGGTCCGGCCGCAGGATAAGGGCGTGCCCCGCGCTCACCTCGTACCGGCGTTCTTCCTCGCCGACATACAAGCAGCCGAACGATACGACCAGCAGATCGAACACGCCGATATCGCGGCGGTTCAGATGCTTGAACCCTTTGGGCAAGACGTCGTATCCGCCGGCGATGTAATGGGGCAGGGGCGGCGCGGTGAATTCGAGGATCGGCAAGGGAAGGCACCTCCGAAGGATTGGCTGTTGCGCTTGAGTTGCAAAATTAAAAGTTTTGGTTCGAAACCTAGCACATCTCCTTTAGTATAGGCCTTATAATGTGGATTGACCAGTTTGGATGTATGGAATTCGAAACGAATAGCACTCGGAGGGAGCCTCATTGTCGTACGCAACGCGGAACATGTCTCTTTGGGTGTTGGCATGGCCCATTTTTCTTGAAATGCTGCTTCAGTTCGCGTTGGGAGCGGCGGACACGCTGATGGTCAGCCGCATCTCCGATGACGCGGTGGCGGTTGTCGGCATCGCGAATCAATTGTTTAATGCGGTTAACATTCTATTTATGTCCATCGCCAACGGCGCGGGCATTCTGATCGCGCAGAAGCTGGGCGCGGGACGTCTCGACGAAGCGCGGACCACCGGCATGATCAGCCTCAAGGTCTGCACCGCGATCGGCTTCGCCGTCAGCGTCCTGCTCGTGGCGGGCGCGGGACCGATCACGCGCATGCTGCAAATGCCGGAGGAGCTCTGGCCGCTGGGTGAGACGTACATCGCCACCGTCGGCGGAGGGATGACGTTTCTCGCGATCATGTCGGCGTTAAGCGCCGTCGTGCGAAACACCGGGAACACCCGATCCCCCATGATGGTCGGGGTCGGCATCAACGTCCTCCACGTGCTGATGAACTACGTCGTCATCTACGGTGCGTTGGGCGTGCCCCAGCTCGGTCTGCAAGGAGTCGCCTGGTCGACGACGATCAGCCGGATCATCGGAGCCCTGCTGCTGCTGTACATGTTCCGGCACGCGTTCTCGGTCCGATACGAGTTGCGCGATCTTCGCCTGTTCGACCGGGGATTGTTCCGCGAGACGGTCAAGCTTAGCTGGCCGCTGGGCGTGCATATGTCGTGCTGGTGCTTCACGCAGCTTGTGCTGTTTGCGATGGTCGCCAGCCTGGGAGCGGCCGAACTAAGCGCCCGTACCTATATGAACACGCTGGAATCGTTCTGCTTCACGATCGGTTCGGCCATCGCGACGGCCGGTCAAATCCGCATCGCGCATCTGTACGGGGCGGGGCAATGGAAGCTCGCTTACAAAGACTCGTACCGCGTCCTGTGGATCGGACTCGCCTTCGTGCAGGCCAACGCCCTGCTGCTGTACGGCTTCGGCGGTCCCGTCCTGGGCTTGTTCACGTCGGATTCGAACATCGTATCCATCGGCGTCTCGCTGCTGGCGCTGAATCTGCTGCTTCAGCCGTCCAAGATGCTGAATATGGCGTTAAACAGCGCGTTGACCGGCGTCGGCGATACGCGGTCGATCATGTGGGTCGGCATCCCCTCGATGTGGGCGGTCTCGGTCGGCCTGTCATTTGCGCTTGGCTTCGGAGCGGGCTGGGGACTTGCGGGCATCTATACGGCGATGATTGTTGACGAATGCGTGAGGGGCTTCCTGCTGCTGCTGCGGTGGAGATTCCACCGGAAGCGGCTGACCGGGGAGCAGCCTCCGCAGCCGGACCTCCAGCCCCGCACTGCAGCATACACCATCTGAAAGCGGCCATCTGAGCGCCGCGACAAAAAGGAGAAACGGTTCATGACACCGCAATCGCACTCACTGAACCCGTACAGTCCGTGGGGAACGGTGGACATCCGTTCCGCCGGACCGCGCTGCAAGATGCTGATCGGCGATCTGAACGGGGACGGGCGCATGGAACTGCTGCTCGTCCAGCCCGACGACCGCCAGGACGTCCGGTATATTCCGCATCAGGTGCAATGCTTGACCGCTTTCGACCTGCGCGGGAACCGGCTGTGGCAGACGGGAAAACCCAGCGATAACGCGGGCAGCCAGGGCTCCGACTACCCGGCGCAAATCTGCGATTGGGACGGGGACGGCAGGCTGGAGGTCATCTGCGTGATGGACGGCAAGTTCCTCGTGCTGGACGGAGCGACCGGGTCCGTCAAGCGATCGCACGAGCTGCCCGATCCCCATGCCCACGATTGTCTGATCGTCGCCAACCTGACGGGGCGTGCATGGCCCGGAGACATCATCCTCAAGGACCGGTACAAGCGGCTGTGGGCCTTGGATAACGACTGGAATCCGTTGTGGACGCATGAAGGCAACGTCGGGCATTTCCCCTGGGCGCAGGATTGGAACGGCGACGGCCGCGACGAGGTGATGGCCGGATACGATATGCTGGACCATACGGGCCGGGTGCTGTGGTCGTGCCGCGATCTGGAGGACCATGCGGATTGCATCATGACCGGGGACGTGAACGGCGACGGCGAGCTGGAGCTGGTGATCGGCGGAAGCGTCACGATCATGACGGACCGGCACGGCAAGGAGTTGTGGCGCTACGCCGGTTCGGTCGAATCCCAGCACGTGGCGCTCGGCAAATTCAGGGCCGATCTGCCGGGGCTGCAAATCGCGGGCTTGGACCGGCTGGTGCGGGAAGACCAGGGCATTAAGCGGCAGGGTAAGGATGCGATCTTCCTGCTGGACGCCGAAGGGCGCGAAGTGTGGAAGGAAGACCGCAAAACAAGCGGCTGGCTGACGATCATCGAGACGATGAGGAATTGGGACGACGGTCCGCTCGACTATATCCTCGCTTATCGCCGGGGAGGGGGAATCCGCCCGACGCTGTACGACGGCGATCTGAATCCGATCGTCGGGTTCCCGGTCGACGGTTATGTCGTGCACGGCGATCTGATCGGCTCGGGGCACGAACAGGTCGTCATCTACGACGATTTTACCGCTTCGATCTTCGGCAAATATCCGGCGGATTTGTCGGCTCCGCCGTCCGGCACGCCGCTCCCCCAGCCCCGAAGGCTGTACAGCTCGACGCTGTATCCCGGCGGGCACTACGAATAATTTATACTCCCGCGTGTCGGCGCGGGAGTTTTTGCTGTTATAATGTAACCTAGTACGCAAAAACGCGGGAAGGTGGAGCTAGTGGGAAAGGCCGGACATATGGCGAGAGCTTTCGCAATTCGCGTTGCTCTACTCGCAGCGGCAAGCTTGGTTTCGGCAGCGTCCGGATGTTCGGGCAACGCGCCGGACAAGGCGGAGCGGCGGATCGAATTAACGGTATCGGCCGCCGCCAGTCTGACGGACGCGCTCAAGGAAGCGGGCGACGCTTACGAATCGGAACGAAGCGATATTCAATTGTCATACAATTTCGGATCGTCGGGAGCGCTTCAGCGGCAGATCGAGCAGGGAGCGCCCGCCGACCTGTTCCTCTCCGCGGCTCAATCTCCGATGCAGGCGTTGGCCGACAATGGCTTGATCTCGCGGCATGCCGTCTGGCTGACCAATGAGCTTGTTGCGGTGCAGCCTGCCGATGCGCCGTTGAAGCTGGGGCGGGAGGCGGATCTGCTGCAGCCGGGCATCGATATTGTGGCCATCGGCATCCCGGAGAGCGTCCCGGCCGGGAGCTATGCGAAGCAAGCGCTGGAGAACGCCGGGCTGTGGGACGCCCTTCAGCCGAAGACCGTGCAGGCGAAGGACGTGCGGCAAGTGCTGCAATACGTCGAAAGCGGCAACGCGGACATCGGCTTCGTCTATAAAACCGACGCCTTGACGTCGAAGAAAGCGTCGATCTCTTTCCGGGTAGACCCTTCCTTATCCCCCGCAGTCGAGTACCCGATCGGGATCGTAAGCGCGTCGAAGCATCCGGAACAAGCCGAAGATTTTTACCGCTATCTGCAATCGAAAAAAGCGCTCGAAATCTTCGTCAAGTACGGTTTCTCCGTACCCGGGGGATCGTGACAGGCATGTTTACGGATGAATTTTGGCCTCCCGTCTGGCTGTCCCTGCGGGTGGCGCTGCTGTCCAGCGCGATCGTCGGCGTGCTCGGCATGGCGGCCGCGTGGGCGATGACGAGGCGGCCGTTCCGGGGCAAGTCGCTGCTGGAGACGGTGTGCATGCTGCCCCTCGTGCTGCCGCCGACCGTCGTCGGCTTCCTGCTGCTGGCGGCATTCGGCCGCAAAAGTCCGGCCGGACGCCTGATCGAAGCGGTATTCGGCGCCCCGGTCGTGTTCTCCTGGTGGGCCGCCGTTGTCGCATCCGTCGTCGCGGCGTTTCCGCTGGTCTATCAGACGGTCAAAGTCGGCTTTCTGTCGATTGACCGCGATCTGGAGGACGCCGCCCGATCGAACGGGGCGGGGGAATGGCAAGTGTTCCGCTATATCACCTTGCCTCTCGCTTCGCGTTCGCTGACCGCCGCTTACGTGCTCGGGTTCGCCCGGGCGCTTGGGGAATTCGGCGCGACGTTGATGCTGGCCGGAAATATTCCGGGCAAGACCCAGACGATTCCGACCGCCATCTACGTCGCCGTCGACGCCGGCCATATGGGGATGGCTTGGGCATGGGCCGCCACGGCCGTCGCGATCTCGTTCTTGCTGCTCCTTCTTACCGGCAGACATCGCCGCGAGTCAAGGTAAAACATATGTGACGGTTATACTACAAGAACCTACATCGGAAAAGCAGAGGCGATCTCATTGACAGTTGCATTGGTCGGAAGTTTCATATCGGCGATGGCGACCGTATTGGGCGCCTTGCCGCTTTTCTTCGTCAAAGCGTTGTCGGAACGGCGGAAGGATATTCTGATCGCCTTCACCGCCGGAATCATGGTCTCGGCCTCCACCTTCGGCTTGTTGCCGCAATCGCTGAACGAATCGGGGCTGCTCGCTCTGACGCTAGGCTTGCTGGCCGGGATTTTCGCGTTGGACACGATCGAGAAAAACATCCCGCACATCGACGTCGAAAACGACAGGGGCATCGCGGCGTTCGATTCGAAATCGCTGCTTGTCGCCATCGCGCTGTTCATCCATAACATCCCGGAAGGAATGAGCACCGGCTTCAGCTACGCCAGCGAGAACGCCGGGCTGGGGCCGATGGTGGCGATCGCCATCGGCGCGCAAAACATGCCGGAGGGGCTGATATTGGCCGTATTTCTCCTGAACTCCAAGGTAGGCAAGTGGAAAGCGCTGTTGCTTGTCGCGGGCACGGGCTTGATGGAGATGGTATCGGCCGTCATCGGATATTTTGCGGCCAGCACGCTGGATCAACTGATCGGGTTCGGGCTCGCCTTCGCGGCGGGAGCGATGCTGTTCATCGTCTACAAGGAACTGATTCCCGAGACGCACGGACACGGTTACGAGCGGCCGGCGACGTATTCGTTTATTCTCGGGCTGCTGGTCATGATCTGCATCGCACATTTCTTCGGTTAAGAACGGTTGGCGTCATGGCTTCCGCCGAAAACGGCCATAATGTAAGAAAATAACGGAAGGCGGGATGCCGATGGCGGTCTACGATTGCGCCATTGTCGGGGGCGGATTTGCCGGGCTGCAAGCCGCGATTCAACTGGGCCGGTACCGGCGGCGCACGATCGTATTCGACACGGGGGATGGCAGATCGACGCTGTGCGGATGCTACCGCAATCTGCTCGGCTGGCCCGACGGAGCGAACGGACCGGAGCTTCGAACAATCGGCCGGAGCCAGGCCGAACGGCTTGGCGTTGAGTTCGTCGGGGCGCGGATCGACCGTGCCGAACGGCGCGGGGACGTGTTCGTGCTGACCGACGAGCAGGGCAGGCCGACCGAGGCCAGACGCCTGCTGCTGGCGACGGGCATCGGGGAGCGCCTGCCCGATCTGCCGGAGCTGCTGCCCTGCTTGGGGTACAGCGTCTATATATGCCCGGACTGCGACGGCTTCGAGACGGCGGGGCGCCGAACGATCGTGATCGGCTCGGGCGAGGCGGGAGCTAGGCTGGCGATGGAGCTTGTCTATTGGACGAACGACATCGTCTATGTTAATCATGGCGGGATTCCCCCCGAGGAAGCCGCTCTCCGGTCCCTCGAAGAGCACGGGATCGCATACGTCGAGCGCTCCGTCGTCCGGCCGGAAGTGGAAGGAACGCAATTCAAGGGAGTGCTGCTCGCGGACGGGACCCGGATCGAAGCTCACTGCGCTTTTACGGCGATGGGCGGCAACCGGGTGCGTACGGAGCTCGCCGTCCAGCTCGGCGTGGCGCTGAAGGGCAGACATGTCGAAGCCGATGCCCGAACGAAGCAGACGAATGTGCGCCACGTATGGGCCGCCGGAGATATCGTCGCGCATTCCCAGCAAGCGGCGATCGCGATGGGAGACGGGGCGCAGGCGGCTATCTGGATGCACAAAAGCCTGCTGGGAATCGAGGTGCCCGCCGGAACCGTATAACCGCATTCCCGACTCTCTCTTGGCGCGGCTGTGCGGACCGTGATACAATATGGTTAGTGTCATTCGTTGCCATTCTGCTTATGCGAGGTGATCGGCGTGACGATCCGCGTGACAACCGCGGCGCTTGAACGTTTCAAAAAGGAATGGGGCTATAACGCGGGAGATCGGATTCGGATTTACGTGCGGTACAGCGGCGGGGGCGACGACGCGTTCTCGTTCGGCATTACGCGCGATACTCCCCAGTATCCGGGAGTCGCGGTGACGGCCGGCGACATTTTTTTCTTCATGGAGCAAAGCGATATGTGGTATTTGGACAACCGCGACCTGACGCTGGATCTGGACGACGACCAGATCGTGTTCCTCCGCGGTTAACGGACGGGGGCGGCGAGCGCCGTTTCCGCCAGTCAGACGACTCGGCCGCCATTTGGCGGCTTTTTTTGCAGACTTAGCAGACATAGATGATTCGAAAGCCAAAGGGAGAGCCTCATGTACAAATCGTATGCGTCGATGCTGGGGAAATACTTGGCGCCGCACTGGAGATCGATGGCCGTTCTCGGCGCACTGCTGTTCGCATCGATCGGCCTGTCGCTGGTCAATCCCCAGATCATCCGGTCTTTTATCGATTCCGCGCAGGCGGGCGGAGAACTCGGGCCGTTATATGCCGCGGCGGCTTTGTTTATCGGGTTCTCGCTCGTGCAGCAGCTTGTGTCCGTGACGGCGACTTATTTCGGGGAAAATCTCGGCTGGAAGACGACCAACCGGCTGCGGCGTGATTTGGCCGCGCACGGCCTGTCGCTGGATATGTCGTTTCATAAGACGCAAACCTCGGGCGCCATCATCGAACGGGTGGACGGCGACGTTAACGCGCTGGCCAACTTTTTTTCCAGCTTCCTGCTGCATCTGGCGGGCAACGTGCTGCTGCTGTTCGGGATTCTCGTCATGCTGTACCGCGAAAGTGTGTGGATCGGCGCCGGCATGACGGCGTTTGTCCTGTTTGCGCTGTTCGTCATCCGCCGCATCCGCCGGGTGGCGGTGCCGGTCTGGGGTCAATGGCGGCAGGTCAACGGCGAGTTTTACGGTTTTATCGGCGAACATCTCGAAGGGACGGAGGATACGCGCGCCAACGGAGCGGCGGGGTATGTGATGAACCGGTTCTACGCGCTGCTCCGCCGGATGCTGCCGATTCGCGTCAAAGCGTTCCTCGGATTCGGCCTGATGTGGATGACGTCGATTATCGTATTCGCGCTCGGGAACGCGGCGGCTTTCGCCATCTGTGCGGTGCTGTGGGAGCGGGGAGAGCTGACGCTGGGCACGGTGTACCTGATCTTCTATTATACGGAGCTGCTGGTCAAGCCGATCGAAAAAATCCGGACGCAACTGGAAGACTTGCAGCGGGCGGACGCCAGTCTGGCCCGCATCCGCGAGCTGCTGGGCATCTCGTCGCGCATCCAGGACGGGCCGGGCACGCCGCTGCCGGAAGGTCCGCTGTCGGTCGAATTTCGCGGGGTAACGTTCGGCTACGACGACGCTCCGACGGTCCAGGATGTGAACATCCGTCTGGAAGCCGGCCGCACGCTCGGCTTGCTGGGACGGACAGGCAGCGGCAAGACGACGCTGGCCCGGCTGCTGCTCCGGTTCTACGATCCGTCTGCCGGTTCCGTCCGGATCGGCGGCGTCGATATTCGCGAGTGCAAGCTCGCCGAACTGAGAAGCAAAGTCGCGATGGTGACGCAGACGATCGAAATCCTGGAAGGCTCGGTGCGCGACAATTTGACGATGTACGATGACTCCATTCCCGACGAGCGGATTCGCGAGGTGCTGGCGGATCTCGGCATGGCCGATTGGCTGGCGTCGCTGCCGGAAGGCCTGGATACGCAGCTCGCTTCGGGCGGCGGCGGTCTGTCGGCGGGCGAGGCGCAGTTGCTCGCGTTCGCCCGCGTGTTCCTGACCCATCCGGGACTTGTCATTCTGGATGAGGCCTCGTCCCGGCTGGACCCGCTGACCGAAAGCCGCATCGAACGCGCGATCGACAAGCTGCTGCAGCAACGCACCTGCATTCTGATCGCGCACCGGCTTGCGACGGTGCAGCGGGCCGACCGCATCGTCGTGATGGAAGACGGGCGCGTGATCGAGCAGGGATCGCGAGCGGAGCTGGCCGCCGATCCCGGTTCGCGATTCCGCCGCATGCTGGATATCGGCCTGGAGGAGGTGCTGGTATGAGCACCTGGACGTTCCTGTGGAGCTTGATCCGGTACCGGCCGGGCTTGTATATCGCGAATCTGATCGGCTGGACGCTGATTCATCTCGCTCCGATCCTGCCGGGATTGCTGACGAAGGCGTTTTTCGATCGGCTTGAAGGAACGGCCGCCGTGAACTGGAGCGTCTGGAGCATTATCGCGATGCTGATCGGGGCGGCGATCGCCCGGATCGCGCTGATCGCGTACGGCTTCGTCACCGATGTGCATACCCGGTTCCGCATGGGCATGCTGCTGCGGCGCAACCTGCTGTCCCACGTTCTGCGGGAGCCGGGAGCGCGGGCGATCCCGGTGTCGCCGGGCGAAGCGATCAGTTATTTCCGCGACGATGTGGATCAGGCGGAGGAAGCGGCGAGCTGGTCGGTCGATGTGTTCGGCATGCTGGGATTTGCCGTCGTGTCGTGTTATATCTTGCTCCGCATCGACGCCCAGATGACGCTGCTCGTGTTCGTGCCGCTTATTCTCGTCGTCACCGCCGCACAGCTCGCGACCGCCAGACTGCAGAAATACCGTGCGGCCAGCCGCGAAGCGACGGCCAAAGTGACCGGCGCGATCAGCGAGATGTTCGCCAACGTGCAGGCGATCCAGGTGGCCGGGGCCGAAGCTCGCGTCATCGAGCGGTTCAGCCGGTTGAACGAGCGCCGCCGCCGCACGATGGTCAAGGACAAGGTGATGACGGAAGCGCTGGACTCGGTGTTTGCGAACGCCGTCAATCTGGGCACGGGGCTGATTCTGCTGCTGGCGGCTTACAAGATGCGGGAAGGCTCGTTTACGGTCGGGGACCTGTCGCTTTTCGTCTACTACTTGACGTTTGTCACGCAGTTGATCTCGAACGTAGGCAAATTCATCGCCTATTACAAGCAGTTAACGGTCAGCGCCGGCCGTCTGGCATCGCTGCTGCAGGGCGCTCCGGCGGCCAAGCTGATCGAGCCGAATCCGCTCCCGCTGCGGGAAAATGCTCCCGTCCGCGGAGAGGAAGCGGCCGAGGGCGCGGCAACCGTGGTCGAACCGCTCGAACGGCTTGAAGTAGTCGGGCTCACGTACGTGTACCCGGAGACGGGAAGAGGCATCCGGGACGTCCATGTCAGCTTGACCCGAGGCTCCTTCACCGTCATAACGGGCATGATCGGTTCCGGCAAAACGACGCTGGTCCGGACGCTGCTGGGGCTGCTTCCCCGCCAATCCGGGAGCATCTTGTGGAACGGCCGGCCGATCGAGCGTCCCGGCGATTTCTTCGTGCCGCCGCGAAGCGCTTATACGGCCCAGATTCCCCGCCTGTACAGCGATAAGCTGCGGGACAACATCCTGCTGGGTTATCCGGCGTCGGAGGAGCGGCTGATGCAGGCCGTCCGCACCGCCGTGCTGGAGGAAGATATCGCCAGGCTGCAGGAGGGATTGGACACGATCATCGGCCCCCGCGGAGTGAAGCTGTCCGGCGGGCAGGCCCAGCGTACGGCCGCCGCGCGCATGCTGGTGCGGGATGCGGAGCTGTACGTGTTCGACGATCTATCGAGTGCGCTCGATGTGGAGACGGAACGGAAACTGTGGGAGGGGCTGTTCCGGGTCCGGGCGGACGCGACGTGCCTCGTCGTGTCCCATCGGAAGGCGGCGCTGTCGCGGGCCGACCGGATCATCGTGATGCGCGACGGAAGCGTGGAAGCGCAAGGCACGGCCGAGCAACTGCTGGCCGAGAGCGAATCGTTCCGCAAGCTGTGGCACGGGGAGTCGTGAACGGAAAAGCGCGGGAGGTGAAACCGGATCGGGGCGGCCGCGTATGATAACGCATGATCATCCCATTCGAATTCCAGGAGGAATCAGTATGCTGATTACCACAACGGCCACCATCGAAGGCCATCCGATCCGCGAATACGTAGGCGTCGTCACCGGCGAAGCGATAATGGGCGCGAACGTCGTACGCGATTTCTTCGCGAGCGTTACGGATATCGTCGGCGGACGCTCCGGCGCGTACGAGAGCAAGCTGAAGGAAGCTCGCGACGTGGCGTTTCATGAAATGAGCGCGCAAGCGCAGCGGGCCGGCGCGAACGCGATCGTCGGCGTCGACATCGATTACGAGGTCGTGCGCGAAGGCATGCTGATGGTGGCGGTAAGCGGAACGGCCGTCCGCATCTGATGCCGGCCGACAAAATCGTTCCTAATCAAACAAACCCTCGCCCGCATAGGCTCCTCTCGGTTATGATGGTGCCATCCCGAAGAAAGGAGTGATGCGAAGCATGAACAATAGGGTGATTTCGGTTTAAGCCGAAACCAATCAAGCGGCCGCGGCGGTTATCCGTCGCGGCCGCGGCTTTTCGGCGTTTTGGCGGGGCCGTAAGGTCGGATGCCGGGGCTTATGCCTGCGCCGACAGGCGGAACAGGTGCGAGCGGACGTAATCGACGAAGGCGCGGACCATCTTGAGGCCGTTCGTCTCGGCGGCATGGTACATCCAGGTTCTTCTCAGGACCGGTCGAGCGGCGATAGGGGGCAGGCGATGCAGGATGACGTTGCGGCTGTTGCTCGCGTTCGGATTGGACAAGAAGCCGTCCGGTAGGAGAAGTGACGATTGCGGATTCTTCCTTTTCGAGATAAGATATGGAAATGACTTCAGCGCCAAAGGGGAATCCGACTGTGGCCGACAGAAGAACGTCAACCGGATACCATGCGGGCTTCGGAATCGCGGCATGGCTCGTCTGGCTCGGCCTGACGGTGTGGCTGCCCGATCCGCTGCGGATCGGCGGCGTCTATTGGATCGAGATGCTGGACAGCCTCGTGTACGCGTCCGCGCTGCCGGCGCTGATCTGGGGATGGACGGCTGCCGCCGGCTTGCGGCGGATCGACGTTCCGAAGCGGACGGCCGGACGGCTGCTTCGCGCATCGAAGCTCGCCGCCGCCGCGGCATGCGCCGGGGCGGTTGTCCTCCTGCCCTGGGGGCTGGACCATCTCGTTCCGTATGCCGTTTTGTACGGCGCCGCCTTCGCCGCTGTGCTCGCCGATCTGGTTCTGGACGAATGGCTGCGCCGGGGACGGAGATGGAGGGCGGCAGGGGGAGCCGCGATCTGGCTGCTGACGCTGGTGCTGCTGCTGTGGCCGACGCCTTATATGGTGACGTACCCGGGCATCACGATGAACATGCACCGATACGCGCAGGCGGAAGGAGCGGAAGACCGCTCCGCGAGCAGCCTGACGGGCGTGCTTGTGTTCGAGCGGCCGGCTTTCCCGATCGATTGGCTGTCCTCGCGCTTATTCCCGCACTACAGCTTCGAGCCGATCGAGAAGCTCGGCATGTCGCTCGGAGAATACGATACGCTCGTCCGCATGATGAAGGCCGACGCGAATACGCTGGCGAGCGCGGTCGCGCTTGGGAAGCTCGGCATCGGCAGCGGCGTGCGCAAGCTGGGAGCGGAGGTGACGGCCGTGCTCCGGGGCGGAGCGGCGGACGGCTTGCTGCGGCCGGGCGACGTGATCACGATGGCCGAAGGCCGGCCCGTCGGGACGGTCGGCGATTTGACGGACGCCATGCGCGGGGTCGCGCCGGGACGGCCGGTCCACTTAAGCGTCGTCCGGGATGGCCGGACGATCTCCGTCACATCCGGCACGAAGGCTCATCCCGACGACGCGAATAGGGCCGCGCTGGGCATTCAGGTGCAGGATGCCTACGAGCCGGACGTGCCCCGGAACGTGGCGTTCCGCGATTTTCTGCTGCACGAAGGCGGTCCGTCCCACGGAGCCATGCTGGCGCTGGCGATTATCGATCAGTTGACGCCGGGAGGGGTTCTCCGGGGCAACCGGGTGGCGGGAACGGGGACGATCGAGCCTGACGGATCGGTCGGGAAAATCGGGGGCATCGAGCAGAAGGCGTATACGGTGAGCCGGTCCGGAGCCGACGTCTTTTTTGTGCCGGAAGGGCAGGAGCAGGATGCCCGCAAGGGCGCTCCCGGACTGGAGATTGTGCCCGTGCGCACGCTGGACGATATACTGGCCTGGCTGGAGGCTCACCCGAAAAAACCGTGACCGCCCGGAAGCTCCGGCGGAGGCCGAGGCAAGGCATGGGATGGCTCGGGGGAGGCTTGTCCTTTCCCGCCATGCGAACGGTTCGGGAAGGGAAGGCGGTGGACTGGACATGACGAACGGGAAAAGAGCCGGAGACTGGGATGTGTATCTGATTGCGGGAGTCCGGTCTTATCCCGGTTTGTTTCGGGGCTGCATCGCGGAGCTGGAACGGAGGTTCGGCGAGATGGGGTTGGCGCCTGCCATTCGGGAGCTGTTCCCGTACGGCGACCATACGGCTCCGATCGTGCGGCAGTTACTGGAGGTTCAAGGCGACTGGTTCGCGTTCGGGGAAGCGGCAAGGGCCGGAACCCGCATCGTCGCCGAATACGTGCGAAGCTGGTCGCGGGGACGCAAGGCGATGCTTGTCGGCCACAGCGGCGGCGGAGTGGCGGCTTACCGGGCGGCGGCCCGATTGGCCGGCGAAGGCGCGATAGCCGATTTCCGCGTCGTACAGATCGGCTCGCCGAAGGTGCCGATTCATGCGGAGCACCGTTCCCGCGTACGGGCGATCGCGGCCGTGGACGAACGGGGGCGGTGCACCGATCCCGTCGCCCGCCTCGGCAGTTGGGGCGGCTTGCGGCGGGGCCGGTACGGCTTGAGGTTGTGGGATCGACTGAAGCACGCTCCCGGAGAACGGGAGGGGATTCCGGTCATTGGCGGTCACGCCTATTACTTCCGCAGCGACGCGCCGTACGTTCATCCCGAGCGGGGCTCCAACTTATCGCTAACCGTGGACGCCATCTGGAAGTCGGCGGAAAGCATCTTCCGGCTTGCCTGACCTCGAACGAGGCACGAGGCGGCCGTCCCCCTACAGCAACCGGATGCCGGCTTCGGCATACGAGGCGCGGATGTCGGGATCTACGCGTGAATCCGTCAGCACCGCCGTTACGGATGACAAGTCTTCGATCCGAAAGATCGAGTCCCGGTTAAGCTTCGTATGATCGGCCACGACATACGTCTCGATCGCCCGGCGCATCATCACCCGGTTCGTGTGGGCCTCCAATTCGTCGAACGTCGTGACGCCGCGGGCGATCGAGACGCCGTCCGCGCCGATAAACGCTTTTTGAATCGTCAGTTGCCCCAGCGTCGCTTCCGCGAACGGACCGGACAGCTCGTAGCTTTGCGTCCGGATGACGCCGCCCGTGACGATCAGTTGCAGTCCGGGTTTGCCGGATAATTCGAACGCGACGTTCACCGCGTTGGTCACGACGGTCAACCGCTCGAACGGCTTCTGCTGAATCCGCCGGGCGATCATCATGTTGGTCGATCCCCCCGTCAGACCGACCACATCTCCGTCGCGGATCACGGACAGCGCTTTTTCCGCGATTTCTTTTTTCTCCTCGGTGTTCATCTCCATTTTGCGGTAGAACGGAATCTCCGTCCGTACCGTCTCCAACACGGCGCCTCCAAACGTCCGGATCAATTTTCGCTCCTGCTCCAGCGTCTCCAGATCGCGTCGGGCGGTCGCCTCGGACACGTCGAAGTGATTCATAATGTCCCCGATCGAGATCGAGCCGTTCTCCCGCAAAAGGTCGATAATCGCTTGACGTCTGGCTTCCGTCTTTCCGATGGCCGTTCATCCTCCTGTCTGGAATAGGATTATAGTAGCATACGGGCGCCCCTGTTGCCCACCGCTCAACGAATCCGTTCGACCCGCACGAGCTCGGAGAAGGCGTCTACTTGCGCCGGGTCGACGACGCCGGCGGACAATTGCAAGGCGTTCGAGGCGCCGCACGCCGCCGCGAGCTTGAACAGGTCCTCATCCGGCAAACCCCGGTGCAGCCCGACGGCTGCTCCCGCGATAAACGCGTCTCCGCAGCCGACGACGTTGACGGGTTCAATGGGGACGGCGCCGATGCGGTAGACGGCGTCCGCGAGGCCGGCCAGCGCGCCTCTGCTCCCGAGCGAGACGGCCGCGACCGGTATGCCCCGGCGGACGAGGGAGGCCACGTCTTCGGCCAGCGCCGCTTCATCGAGCGCGGAGCGGACGGAGCCCGTCAAGTGGGCCATCTCTTCCTGATTCGGCTTGATCATATGGGGAGAAGCGGCTATGCCGTGAAGGAGCGCCGCTCCGCTCGTATCCAGAATGACCGGCATGCCGTACGGCTTCAGCCGCTCGATGATCGTCCGGTAAATGTCCGGGGGGCCTCCCGACGGGACGCTGCCGGACAGGACGATGACGGAGGACGTGTCCGCGAGCCGCTCCAACAGGTGCAGCAGCTCCTCGTAGTGCTCCGGCCGGGTCTCCAATCCCGGCTCCAGCAGCTCGACGGATTCGCCGTCGTCAGGAACGACATTCAGGCAGACGCGGGATTCGCCGCCGGCGCGCACGAACTGGTGGCGCAGGCCTTGTTCCGTCAGCGCCGTCTCGATCCATTGCCCGGCGCTGCCGCCGACGAAGCCGGTTGCGACGACCGGCTCCCCGAGCAGATGCGCGACTCGCGCGGCATTGACGCCTTTGCCGCCCGGCTGCGCGATCATCCGGCGCACCCGGTTCGCTTGACCGGCCGCCAGCGAGGGCACGAAATACGTCTTGTCGATGGCCGCGTTCAGCGTCACCGTCGTGATGTGCTTGCGGCTCATAACGGACCGCCGGCTTTGCCTGCCGAGCCGCACAGGCGAATCTTGGCGGCAACCGCCTCGCGAAGCGCCTGTTTGGCCGGAACCATATATTTGCGCGGGTCGTTCTCGTCCGGATTCGAGGCGAACACCGCTTTGATCGCGTCCGAGAAGACGATGCGCAGCTCCGTGGCCACGTTCATCTTCGACATGCCGAGCCGGATGCATTCTCTAACTTGATCGTCCGGGATGCCCGATCCCCCGTGCAGGACGAGCGGCACGGCGACACGTTCGGCGATCCGGCGTATCCGATCGAAATCGATGCGCGGTTCGCCCTTGTAAATGCCATGCGCGGTGCCGATCGCCGGGGCGAGCGTCGGGACGCCGGTCAGCCGCACGAACCGCTCGCATTCGTCCGGGTCCGCCAGCAGCGCGTCGCGTTCGTCGACGACGATATCGTCTTCGACGCCGCCCACTTTGCCGAGCTCCGCCTCGACGTTAACGCCGGCCGCCCGCGCGACTTCGACGACCTTGGCCGTCAGGCGGACGTTCTCGTCGAAGGGGAAGGGGGAGGCGTCGATCATGACGGACGTATAACCGGCGCGGATGCAGCGGACGATCAGATCGAAGTCGGAGCAGTGGTCCAGATGAAGCGCGATCGGCACCGAGCTCCGGTTAGCGGCGACCGTCGCCGCGGCCGCGATATAGTCCGGACCGAGATGCTTCACCGTGCCGACGGTCGTCTGGAGAATGATCGGCGAGCGCAGCTCCTCGGCCGCCTCGACGGCCGCTTGCAGCATTTCGAGCGTATGGACGTTAAACGCGCCGATGCAGTAACCGCCCGCTCGGGCGGCCTGCAGCATGGGCGTGGATGAGACAAGAGGCATGTTCGAACTCCTCCTTGCGCAGCGGTTATGGTTATTGGATTTGGACGACTTGCGTCAGGTTGCGGGGGTTGTCCGGATTCAAGTTTTTCTTCATGGACGTGTAATACCCGATGAACTGGAGCAGAGGCATGGTCAGCACCGCCCGGGCGTCGTCGCTCAACGTCCGGCCTCCCGTCTCGAACACGAAGTCGGCGAACGAGGTGTCTTCTCCGGCTTGGGCCGTGACGAGAAGCACGTTCGCGCCGTATCCTTTCATTTCCTCGGCGACCTTCAGTTCGTAGGCGCGCGCCTGCTCGGAGATCACCGCCACGATAAGCGTGCCCGGCTCGACAATGGATTTCGGTCCGTGGCGGTATTCCAGCGTGCCGAAGCTTTCCGTCCAGACGTTCGCCATCTCTTTGATTTTCAGACACGCCTCCTGCGCGACGCCGAACAGCGGGCCCATGCCGAGGTAAATATAATTGCGGAACAGATCGCGGTTCTCCACGAGTTGTCGGGCGAATTCGTCCGCCGCGCGCACGACCGATTCGCTGGCGGACAAAGCCGCGTCCATCTGCCACGCATATTCGGCGGAGCCGGAGGCTTGCGCGATGGCCGCCTGCATCAGGAACGTCATGCTGCTGAACGATTTGGTCATGACGGTGCTTTGTTCCGCGCCCAAGGGGGACACCAGGCACGGCGCAAGCTGCGCCATCGTGCTGTCGGCGTAGCAGGTGATGCCGCAGACGGTCCAATCCGGCAGATCGCGGACGGATCGGATCGCCTGCACCACCTCGGACGACTCGCCGGAGCGGGATACCCCGACAAGCAGCTTCCGGCCCGGGACGGCCGAATGGTCGCGGAACAACAGAATTTCCGACGACGGGTATGCCGAAGCTCTTCTTCCCAGCCATCTCCGGAACGTGGACGCCATGATCTGGGCTTGGTAATAAGAGGAGCCGGAGCCGATAAAGAAGACTTCGTCGTAGCGGGAGTCCTTTAGATATGCGTCAACCCAGTCGCTCTGCCGGTCGAGCTGCTGCCGGGCTCCGGCCAGCGCTTCGGCCTGCTCTTGAATCTCGGGATACGTCAACTTGCCGTGTGCGGTCATAACGATCTCTCCTTCTGAGCGAATTTGATCTCACTATAACGCAGGTTGATGAAGATTACAATCAAAAAATTGATTGAAACGATCATTTTATTGATTGATTTTTGAGAGGAATCGGCATATATTGTAAGAGATCGGAAGATTTAAACGGGAGTTCGCGGGGGCTGCAAATGCCGCCGCCAGCGGGAAGCTTCAAAGAAAAGGTACGAATGGATACAACGGGGAGGATGGGGCCGATGGGGAGCTATGCGTTTGGATTTGACGTCGGCGGAACGAATATCGAATGCGGGCTCGTCGGACGGGAGGGCTCGATCGTGTGGAGGAGCCGCGTGCGCACGGAGCCGGAGCGGGGCAACGAGCACGTCATGTCGCTGATCGCCGGCCAGGCGCTTCAAGGGCTGCGCGACACCGGCATCCCGGCTTCCGACGTGAGCGGAATCGGCATCGGCATGCCGGGATTGATCGATCCGAAACGAGGCGTAGCGATATTGTCCGCGAATCTGTTTTTCCGGAATTACCCGGTCGCCGCCCAAATCGCCGAGCGGACGGGGCTGCGGGTCTGCGTCGAGAACGACGTCCGCTTGTACGTATACGGGGAGTCGCTCTACGGCGCGGGAAGAAACTATCGCCATGTGCTGGGCCTGACGATCGGAACCGGCCTGGCGGCGGCTTTCGTGCAAGATGGCCGTCTCTACAGCGGCAGCGGTTATTCCGGCGAGATCGGACATATCCCCGTCGACACGAATGGGCGCCCGTGCGGCTGCGGGCTGACCGGATGCCTCGAAACGGTCGTCTCGGCCCCGGGCATCGTCCGTCAGGCGATCGAGGCTTTGGCGGACGGCGGCCATCCGAACAGCCCGCTTCGCCGCAAGCATGCCGATCCGTCGCTGCTCACGGCCCGGGACTTGTCGGAGGCGTACGACGAGGGGGACGCGCTGGCCGCTGCCATCATGGAACGGACGGGCCGGCTGCTCGGCCGGACGCTGTCCTATCTCGTGCCGATGCTGAGTCCCGACGCGATCGTCATCGGTGGCGGGGTGGCCCAAGCGGGGGAGCGGCTGCTGGGTCCCGTCAAAGAAGCGCTGTACGCCAACATTATGCCGGTGTACAGGGACCGGCTTGCCTTCGCCGCCGCGGAGCTGGGCGACGATGCCGGCATTCTCGGAAGCGCCAGATGGGCGTTCGAACGGACGGAAGGCGAGGGGGAACGCCGCCCGAGCGAATAGCGTCCGGCTGGCGGCTGCCCGTACGATCGGCGGGGCGCGAGCGGCGGTTTGCCCGTATTGCAGCGGGGCGAAATTTTTGTCATTTGCGTGAACAAGCGCACATCGGCCGCGGCGGCGACGGATTATGTATTGGGTAACGAGCCGGTTCTATGGTATCATGATAGAACTGCTGATTATACGCGAACAGCCAAGATTGTGTGGAGGGATTTCCCATTAATACCGTCGCCGCGAACGATGCAATGATCATGCTGGAAAAAACGAGCCGCACTTTTTTTATCCCGATCAGCCGTATGGTGTCCGGATTGAGAGAATCCGTCGCTTCCGCCTATTTGTGCATGCGGGCGATCGACGAGATCGAGGATCACGAGTTGTTGCCGGAGCAGAACAAGATCGAACTGCTGTTCGGGATATCGGAAGCGTTGCGCTCCCCCGATACGGAGGAAGCCGTCCGCCGGCTGCTGGCCCCTTACCGGGAGGTGCTGCCGGAAGTGTCGCTGCGGATTGTCGACTGGGCCCGCCTGTGTCCGTCGGCCGTCTCGCCTACGGTGACCCGCTACACCGCCATGATGGCCGAGCAGATGGCCGAGTGGGTGCGGAAAAAATGGGTGATCCGGACCGAGGCCGATCTGGACGGTTACACGTACAGCGTGGCGGGGATGGTAGGGGAAATGCTCTCCGAGCTTTGGCATTGGCATGACGGCACCCAATCCGACAGGGCGAAAGCGGTTGCGTTCGGAAGGGGCCTGCAGGCGGTGAACATCCTGCGGAACCGCAAGGAGGATCTGAGCCGGGGCGTCGACTTTTATCCCGACGGATGGGGCTCGAAGGAGATGCTCGCGTACACGCGGCGCAACCTGAAGCTGGCCGACGAATATATCAACGAGCTGGGCAAGGGGCCCGCTCTGGAGTTTTGCAAGATTCCGCTGGCACTGGCGCATGCGACCGTGAAGATCCTCGCCGCCGGCGGCAACAAGCTGACGAGAGACGCCGTGCTGAAAATCGTGAACCGCCTCGGCGGTTGACGCGATTCCCCTGAAGTCCGCTGGCAAGCGGACTTCTTTGCGTTCCGGCGGCGCGGGCGACACCGCGCGAACCGGCTCCCGGGCGTCATAAAGCCGGCCTCTCTCGGCAGGCCGGCTTTTGCAAGCAAACCCACAACAAAATTTTTCACACCATCAGCTCCTTTGCGATAATGGAGTATGCCGAATCGGTATGGGGATATAACAGATTCAATTGCAAACATTTGCAGGTTCCGGCGATGGAAATGAGACTTTTGAAGATGGAAGATGTGCGGGATTTGCAGTTTATGGTGCGGATGAAGAACGGATGGTGTAAAGATTGACGGTCAGGAAAGAATAGAAGAGCCAAAAAAGCCGATCTCCCTCTCGGGGAAAGTCGGCTTTCCGTTCGGTTCGCACGCGAACATGCGTTCCGGTTTCGCTAGGTAATAAGATACTATTAAGCATACCAGAAATAAAAAGATAAGTCTATTGTTTTTTCGCCGAATATGCCACAATGGGTAAGCGCGAACGGAGCCGCAAGGACTCCGGGTATGAAGACAGGGATGGAAGGGCAGGAGGTACCGATGGAAAGGCAGGACGCTTATCTCGAGGAACAAGCGAGGCTGGACGAGACGCTGGAGGAGATCGAGCGCCAGCTCGAACGGATCGGTCCGCGGTATTACGGCGACGTCTACATCGAGCAGGTGCTGGACGCCAAGCGCGAAGAGATGCGCAGCCGGCTGACGCTGATGCGGAACGAACCGTATTTCGGACGAATCGATTTTCGGGAGAAGGGACGGACGGAGCCGACTCCGCTGTATATCGGAAAACGAGGCATGGACCTGCAGGAAACCGGACAACCCTATGTGATCGATTGGCGCGCGCCGGTGGCGAGTTTGTTTTACTCCTTTACCGGGGGAGACGGCCCGGTCGAGTATGAAGCGCCGGAAGGCGTCATCGCCGGCGAGATCGATCTGAAGCGGAACATATCCATTCGGGAGCGGCAGTTGGAACGCGTCGTGGACAGCTATGTGCGCGGAGGCGACAATCTGGGGCTGACCGACGAATTCCTGCTGTACCGGCTCGGCGAGAAGAAGGACAACCGGCTGAGGGATATCGTATCGACGATTCAGGCGGAGCAGGATGCGATCATCCGCGCGCCGAAGAACCGGGCGCTGATCATTCAAGGGGCCGCGGGATCGGGAAAAACGACGGTCGCGCTGCACCGGTTGGCGTATTTGCTGTACCAATACCCGGAACAGATTCGGGCCGACCGGATGATCATCTTCGCTCCCAACGCGATGTTTCTCGATTACATCTCCGGCGTGCTGCCGGAGCTCGGCGTCGGGGATGTGCGGCAGACGACCTTCTCCGACTGGGCGCTGGAGCTGTTGGGCGAGGACGTGAAGCTGGCCGGGGACGACGGCGAAAGCGGGACATGGTTTCGGCTCGCGGACGAGCGTCCGGCTGCGGATTCCGTTACGCCGGGTCGCTTCAAAGGGTCGATCGGCTATATGCGGTGGCTGGATGAGAAGCTGGAGGCATACGAGCGGGACTTTTTGCCGGACATTCCGTTTGTGCCTTGGAGCGGCTGCGTGTTGCCCGCCGCCGTGATCCGCGAATGGTTCGAGGTGGAGTACCGGCATTACCCCCTGGCGGCGAGGAAGGAACGGCTTGTCGGCAGGATGAAGCGCTGGCTCGACATGCAATTGGCGGAGATCGGCGACCCCAAGATCCGGAAGGAACGAAGCAAGGCCGCCAAGGCGAAGCTTCGAGCATATATCGGCAAATTGCCGCCCGTCAGCGCGCTGCAGTTCCACTTCCGGTTATACGGGGGGAAATCGGAGCTGATGGACGGGTTCGTGCCCGAAGCGATTCGCAAGCAGACGCAGAAGGATGCCGCGAAGCGGGTGGTCCGTCAGGAGGATTTGGCTCCGCTTGTCTGGATTCATCGGGCTTTGCACGGAACGGACGGCCAGACCTTCGACCACGTCGTCGTCGACGAGGCGCAGGACGTATCGCCGCTGCAAATCGCGCTGCTGCGGTCCTACATGAAGGAGCCTTCTTTCACCTTGCTCGGCGATATGGCGCAAGGCATTCACGCGTACCGGGGCCTGCACCGTTGGGAGGAGCTCTTCGAATTGTTCGAGGAGGCGCAGCGGTTGTATCACGAACTGAAGCTCAGTTACCGCTCCACGCTGGAGATCATCGAATTCGCGAATCGCGTGCTCACGCATACCGGAACGGGTCTTTCGCCAGCGCAGCCGGTCTTCCGCAGCGGCGATCCCGTCGAAGTCGTCCGTCTGGACGGGGGCGAGTCCCGCACGAGCCGGATATCCGGCATCATCCGCCAACATCTGGCGGAAGGCATGCGGACGATCGCCGTCATCGGCCGGACGGAAGCGGACTGCCGGGAGATTTACGCGGAGCTGAGCGAAGCCGGGATCGAGGCGAGCTTGATCGTGGAAGGGCAGCGCGCTTATCAAGGGGGCGTATCCGTCGCCCCCGTCTCCTTGTCGAAAGGTCTCGAATTCGACGCGGTGCTGCTGCCGGACGCGGACTCGCGCCGCTATACGGCGTCCCCGGAGGACGCCAAGCTGCTGTATGTCGCCTGCACGCGCGCGTTGCACCGGCTGACGCTGCTGTATGACGGCGAGGTGACGCCGTTGATATCGGCGGACGAATCGGATGCATAAAATTGGAAGGTGCGCTGCCCCCTGAAATCCAAGCCCGGCGAAGAATGATGTAAAGAAAAAGATACGTCGGTGTTTGGAAGGAATGAAGGACCATGTTCATAGGCAAGTCTCAAATGTTCGGTGTCGATCTCGGCACGTCGAATACGAGAATATACCGGAAGGGAATCGGCATCGTTCTGCAAGAGCCTTCCGTCGTCGCTGTCCGCTCGGGAACCCGCGAGGTCGTCGCCTACGGGAGCGAGGCGGAAGCCATGATCGGCAGGACGCCGGGCAGTCTGGAGGTCGTTTATCCGCTCATCGATGGGACGATCGCCGATTTCGAGCTGGCTTCGGCCATGCTCCAGCATTTTATCGGCAAGGTTCAGGGCAAAAGGAGCTTGCTGCGCGGCAAGGCGGAATACTATATCTCCGTTCCGTGCGGCATTACCAGCGTACAGAAACGGGCGGTGGAGGACACGGTGCTCCGCAACGGGGCCAAGCGGGCGGTCGTGATCGAAGACCCGATCGCCGCCGCGTGGGGCGCCGGCCTGCCGGTGGATGAGCCGGGCGGCAACATGATTCTGGATATCGGGGGCGGCAAAAGCCAGATCGCGGTCGTCTCGTTGGGCGGCATTGTGGTCAGCCGATCGGTGAACAGAGGCGGCATGTCGATCGACAAGGACATCGCCGACTACGTAAAGAAAACGTATAATCTGGAGATCGGCCAGCGGACCGCGGAGGAGATCAAGAAAAGACTGGCGTTCGCCGTCCCGGCGGACGAAGAGGCGCGGATGGAGGTCAGAGGGAGAGATACGGTGCTCGGTCTGCCCCGAAGCATCACCCTCGGCTCCGGCGAAATCTCCGATCAGTTGGATGCGTTTTTTGCCGTGTTGACCGATTCGATCCGGGCGACGCTCGAGCGTTGTCCGCCCGAGCTGGCCGGGGATTTGCTCGAGAAGGGCGTGACTTTGTGCGGAGGCGGGGCGCTTCTTCACGGTATCGGCGACCGGCTCCGGGAGGAAACGGGCGTGCCCTTCCATTTGCCCGAGCATCCGGATGAGTGCACCGTTCTCGGAATAGGCAAGCTGTTAAGCGGATCGAGGAGCAGGAATCCGGTCCGGTTGAACGCCATCAACGCGTAGCGCTCATTCCGCGAAGCAGGCCTTCCGCCGGGAACTCTCTTCATAAGCGCGGAGCAAATCGTTCCGCACGAGGGGTACCGTTCACCGCCGAATCCGTTATAATAGGGGAGAGAAACGCGACTGGAATACAGAAACAGGTCGCATGACTGGGAGGATTCGGATGGAGTTCAGACCTTGTATCGATATTCACGGGGGGAAGGTCAAACAAATCGTCGGCGAGTCGCTGCGGGCGGACCGCCACGTGATTGAAAACTTCGTGTCGGAGCACGATCCGGCTTATTATGCGGCCATGTTCAAAGCGGACAACCTGCGCGGCGGCCACGTCATCATGCTGGGCAGCGGGAATCAGGAAGCGGCATTGCAGGCGTTAAGGGAATTTCCCGGCGGGTTTCATATCGGGGGCGGAATCAACGATCAAAATGCCGGCTTTTTCCTCGAGAACGGCGCTTCCCATGTGATCGTAACTTCGTTTATTTTCAACAACGGACGATTGAATCTGAAGAATCTGGAGAAAATCGCGCGGGCGGTCGGCAAGGAGCGGCTGGTGATCGACTTGAGCTGCAAATCGGTCGACGGCAAATGGCGCGTCGTCACGAATCAATGGAGCCAGGTGACCGACTTCGAGATCAACCGGGCCAATATCGAATTTTTGGAGTCATATTGCGACGAGCTGCTGATCCACGCCGTCGACGTCGAAGGCAAACGGACCGGCATTCAGGAAGATCTGGTGCGCGATCTGGCGGAGCTCGTGTCGATCCCGACGACGTATGCGGGCGGCGCCACCTCGCTGGCCGATCTGGACTTGTTCGACCGCATCAGCCAAGGCAAGCTCAACATCACGATCGGCAGCGCGCTGGACATTTTCGGGGGAGACCTGCCGTATAGAGAAGTGGTGGAGTATTTCCACAGACGAAACGGCTAGCGCCGGATAACAAAAAGCAAAGCCCGCGTACTGACGCGGGCTTTTGTCCGCTCGGGACGGCCTCATTCCATCGGATCTTCCTCGTCTCGCACGACGTTCTCGACGATCCATTCCGCTTCCGTCTCGAAATTGAGCCGCAGCGGATCGGGAAGCCGATCGACGATGTCTTTCACCAGGGGCAGCTCCATAAACGCCTCCAGCGAAGCCGGCCGTTCGCTTAACCCGTCTGTCCACCGGCGAAGCTCCTCTACCATCGCATAAAAGGAATCCTGGAACGAATCGGCCGACGATTCCGCGTCGTCCATGTCGGCGTCCGCCATTCTCTCCCAGTTCCCGAGCATGACGTCCAGCGCTTTTTTCACTTGATCCGGCATCGAATTCCTCCTCGGTTCGCCGTCACGGCGCTTGTCAAATGGATAAAGTTCCCGATCTGCACCGATTGTCTCACATTTCGCGTCGATTGTATAACCGATCTTACTCTCTATCGCCGGGAGCGTTGCGAAGCAGGAATCCCGCTACAAGGTGAAGAATAGAGAGGAAGCTGCCGAATCCACCCATGCAGGAGGTTATGCCCGGGCGGCGAATTCATCATGTGAAAAATCAGGGAGATGGAGACTTGTACCTGCTGCTTTTTTATTTGGCGGTCATGAATCTTGCCAGCTTTTTATGGATGAGGTCGGATAAAGCGAAAGCCCGAAGAGGGGAACGCCGCATTCCGGAGAAGCGGCTTTTTGCCGCGGCTGCGGCGGGAGGAGCGCTCGGCGTATGGTTGGGCATGAGGACGTTCCGGCATAAAACGAAGCATGCGTCCTTCACGGTCGGGATTCCCTTGCTGATCCTGCTCAACGTAGCGGCGGCCGGCTATATCGCGGCGTTGATCCGTTAAGGCGTTTCCAGAGAAGAAACCCGAAGGCTGCAAGGTTTCTCATTCGAGCGAGCCGCGTCCCGCCTTGAGAGCTGCGGCGGGGAATGCAAAACCGCTGCCGGCAACGCCGTTACCCGCAAGAGGACCGCCTGTGCGAGAGGCGGTCGAATTCGGGTGGTACCACGACACATGGCGGCGGGTGTCTATTCGTATTTGCCGCTAGGCAGAAGAGTTCTCCGCCGGATGGAGGCGATTATTCGGGAGGAGATGGATCTCGCGGGCGCGCAGGAGGCGCTGCTCCCGGCTCTGCAGCCGACAGGGTCAAATTCAAGGATGCCGATCTGATCGGCTGCCCGATCCGCATCGTCGTCGGGAAAGGCATCCGTCAAGGAATCGTCGAGTACGCGGAGCGCGGTCAAGGGGAGCGATCGAAATAGGTTTGCAGGAAGCCGTCTCCCGCGTAACGGATTGAGCCGGGGAGCGTTTCGGTTTCGTCCGACCGGACGGGTCAAGTTCGTTCTGATGTGGTAACGCCCCGAACCCGCATCGACCGTTTGATAAAAAGTCCGGAGCTATTTATAATAGATTCAGTTTAAATGGACAGCTTTGCATTGCGGCTGAGGAAGAAGGGGGGAATGAACTCTATGAATCAAGAAGAGCGCATTCGCTTTCAGGAGTTGTTTGCCTCCTTTCGGGAAGTCCATCAGGCGTATTATCAGGCCATGCAGTACATGACGCAAAAAATAGGGATGACGCCCATTCAATTTTTGACCTTGCGCATCCTGTCGGAGAAACCTTTTATCGGGTTAAGCGAGTTTGCCCAGTTGATCCGCGCCACCAACAGCACGGCGAGCGGCATTATCGACCGGATGGTGAAAAACGGCTTGGTTTCGAGGGAAACGCCAGCCACGGACCGTCGCTCGGTCGTCCTGTCGCTAACGCCGAAAGGAGAAGAAGTGTGGCATCAGGTCAACGAGATGCGGATGGATCACTTGTCGCCCATCTTGGAGATCACGCCGGAGGAACATCAACAGTTGATCCGGATTCACGGCAAAATCGTCTCGATCCTTCAGAAAATAAGAGACCGGAACACGGGCAGCGAATCATGAAGGCGGACCGGACCCAAGAATTCCTTGCTCTTGGGCTGGTCCGTTTTTGTTCGGGACCGCGAGCCCGTTGACAACGCGAATAAATCGGCCTAATATTTAAACAGTTGCAATATCATGACACTGAATATTTCGGTGGGAAGAAAAGGAGGAACCTATGGATGATCGGGTCGAACGGATTTATGTCGCCTTAAAGCAGTTTAAGCGCAACATGGAATCCGAACTGCTGCAAAACATAGATGCGGACATAACGGGACCGCAGATGTTTATGCTGTGTTCCATCTCGCAGCAGGAGAAATGCAGGCTGGCCCAGCTTGCGGACAGGATGGAAGTCAAACCGAGCGCCATTACGGTGATGATCGACCGGCTGGAAAAGCCGGGATACGTCAAGCGGGTGCCGGATCCGTCCGACCGAAGATCGACTCTGGTGGAGATCACGCCCGCCGGCCAGGAAGTGCTGGAGAAAGCGATCAGGAAGCGAAACGAAATTTTGCGCTCTTATCTGTCAAGGCTGCAGCCGGAAGAAGTCGAGCTTTTCGCCGAACTGCTTGAAAAGCTCGCGAACCACCGGAACGACGCATCCGACGGACATCAATGAACATTAAAGGAGCTTTCATCGTATGGAAGACTTGTCTCACAAACGAAAATTAACGATTATGATCGCCATCATCGTGGCGATGTTTTTCTCGGCGATCAACCAGACGCTTGTCGGTACCGCGATGCCGCGGATTATCGCCATTCTGGGAGGCATGGATCATTACACTTGGGTCATCACCATCTACATGCTGACCTCCACGATCGCAACCATTCTGGTCGGCAAGCTGTCCGATATTTACGGACGCAAGCCGTTTATTCTCGCCGGTATCGTTTTCTTTATGATTGGCGCGTTCCTCTGCGGGTTATCCGAAAATATCTTTCAATTGATCGCGTACCGGGGTATTCAAGGGTTAGGCGCCGGGATCATTATGGCGTCCGCATTTACGGCCGTAGGCGATCTGTTCGCGCCCCGCGAACGCGGTAAATGGACCGGCGTCATGATGGCGGTTTTCGGCTTTTCCAGCGTGATCGGGCCTGCGCTTGGCGGGTGGCTGGTGGACCATATGGCTTGGAAATGGCTGTTCTGGCTTTTCCTTCCGCTTGGACTCGTCGCGTTCGCAATGATCCTGGTGCTGTTTCCGAAGACCGAACGCAGACTCGGCGAGAAAATCGACTACCTCGGTTCGTTGTTCCTCAGCCTGACGATTGTCGCCGTCCTGCTCGGATTCTCTTGGGCCGGTACGGAATACGCGTGGAGTTCGCCGCAGATTCTCGGCTTGTTCGGAGCGGGACTTGTATTCTTGCTGCTGTTCCTGCTTGCCGAGACGAAGGCGCAAAGCCCCGTATTGCCCTTGTCGCTGTTCCGCAACGACATCGTCACGATCTCGAACGTGATCGGCTTCCTGATGAATGCCGGCATGATGGGCGCCCTGATTTATTTGCCGTTTTTCGTGCAAGGGGTGGAAGGGATTTCGCCGACATATTCCGGTTACGTCACGATGCCGATGTCCATCTCGATGGTGATTTTCAGCGCGATCGTCGGACGCAGGATTACCAAAACCGGCAAGTACAAGCGTTATGCGCTGATCGGGATGCCGATTATGGTTGCGGGCATGCTGATTATGGCATTCATGAACAGCGTATGGCTGGCCGTCATCGCCATGATCGTATTCGGCTTGGGCCTTGGCGTCGGAATGCCTGTCTTCTCGCTGACGGTGCAAAACGCGGTAAGCCCGGCGCAGCTCGGAGTCGCGACGGCGTCTTCCCAACTGTTCCGCAACCTGGGCGGGACGATCGGGATCGCGGTGATGGGCACGCTGATGGCGACCAGCCTGAAAAACAACATGAAGGAGGCTGCGGCGTCGTCCGGCGGCTTCGACATGTCGAAGCTGGACCCGAAAGTGGCGGAACAATTGGCGGCGTTCCAAAATCCCGAGATGCTGCTGGACCAACCGAGGCTGGAGCAGTTGAAGGAGACGCTGCCGGCGAACGTTCAGCCGGTCATCACCCAGATGGTCGATACGCTGAAGGATGCCCTCAGCCATTCGTTGACGACCGTATTCCTGGCCGGCACCGCCACCCTCGCCATCGCTTTTGTGCTCACCTTCTTCATCCGGGAAATTCCGCTCCGCACCTCGAACAAGTTGCCGGGTACGGGGTCGGAGGCCGAGCAGAAAACGGTTGGCGTTCCCGAACCGGTGGGTAATTAACGTCGCCGGCAACGGCCTATACAGAGACATCCCCGAACAAAACGTTGTTCGGGGATTTGTTTATGGGCGGCTGAGCCGTGGGGATAAGCTTATAAGGAATAAGCGGCTGGCGTTGAAGGTCCTATCGTCCGATAGGCCGCACATGGCGGAAGAGGACGGGTTGTAGTAAGATGATAGAAAACCAGTTTCAAGAAGGAGCTGCCATGTGCCGAAGCATCAAAACGTTGTACAATTTCGACCCGCCTGCAACGGATGATGAGATCCGCGCGGCGTCGCTTCAATTCGTGAGAAAACTTACCGGATTCGCCAAACCTTCCAAAGCGAACGAAGCCGCGTTTAACCGGGCGGTCGACGAAGTGGCCGCGGCCGCGCGGAAGTTACTGGATTCGCTTGTCACGACGGCCGGGCCGCGCAGCCGAGAAGTCGAAGCCGAACGGGCGCGCGCCAGGGCGGCCAAACGGTTCGGCGCTTCTGAACATTGAACGAGGTGAACGCCCATGTCATACAACTTCGATCAAATCATCGACCGCCGGAACACACGGTCTTACAAATGGGATCAAAACGAGAAGCTGTTCGGCGGCAAGGACGTGCTTCCGCTCTGGGTGGCCGATATGGACTTTCCGAGTCCGCCCGCCATCCGGGACGTGCTGGTCCAGCGCGCCATGCTGGGACATTACGGGTATGCGATCCGCACGGCAAGCTACTACGACGCGATTGTCGATTGGCTCCGCCGCCGGCACGGGTGGAGCATCCGGCCCGGCTGGATCTCCGACTCGCCGAGCGTCGTGACGTCGCTCAGTCTGGCTGTCCAGCTGTTCAGCGAGCCGGGTGAACCGGTCGTCATCCAGACGCCGGTGTATTATCCTTTCTACGACGTAATTCGCAGCAATCAGCGGGTCATCGCGAAAAATCCGCTGGTCCTGCGCAACAACCGGTATGAAATGGATTACGAGCATCTGGAATCGTTGTTCCAAGGCGGAGCCCGGCTGCTTCTGCTGTGCAGTCCCCACAATCCGGGCGGACGCGTCTGGCGGCGCGAAGAGCTGGAGAGGTTGGGAGCGCTCTGCTTGCAGTACGGCGTAACGGTCGTTTCCGACGAGATCCATTGCGACTTGACTTACCCGGGGCACCGGCATATCCCGTTCGCTTCGTTGTCTCCGGAGCTCGCGAATATTACGGTCACCTGCATGGCCGCGACAAAAACGTTTAATATTCCCGGTCTCCAAACCTCGTACATGATCGTCTCCAATGCGGACTTGAAGCGCAAGCTGGATCTCCGGTTAAAAACGCTGGGGCTGCACTCGGCGCAGCATTTCGCTCAGGACGCCGTGGAAGCCGGGTACAGGGAAGGGGAAGCCTGGCTTGAGGCGATGATGGATTATGTTCGCGGCAATCTGGAATATGCCTTGAACTATTTGAGCGAGCATCTGCCCGAAGCGGCGCCGCTCCTTCCGGAAGGCACCTACCTGCTGTGGGTGGACTTCCGCCGTCTCGGATTGGACAAAAAGGGATTGCAGGATCTGATGTTCCGGCGAGCCAAGGTGGCGTTCAGCGAAGGCTCCGTGTTCGGTACCGAGGGCGAAGGCTGGCTGCGCATCAATCTGGCCTGTCCGAGATCGATACTGGCGCAAGCGCTGAAGCAATTTTGCGACGCGGCCCGGCAAGTGGCCGGGTGATCGAACGGGAGAGCGGAATGATCGCCAGAGAGCAGTTGGAAAACAATCAGGTATGGATTTATTTGGGGACGCTGGCCGCAGCGGCGGGAGCGGGGCTGGTCTGGACCGGTATCGGTTCGGCCTTGGAGCAGGCCGTGCCCCTGACGCTCGGCGTCCTGATGTACGGGATGTTTTCGCAGATTCCGTTCCTGCGTTTGAAAGAGGCCTTAAGCAATCGGCGTTTTATATATGCGCTGCTGACGGTCAACTATTTGGCCATTCCGCTGTTCGTATGGTTCTTGACGAGGTTTTTGCCGGACCATCCGCCGCTGCTGCTGGGTGTTTATCTCGTTTTGCTTACTCCCTGCATCGATTACGTGATTGTATTTACGCATCTGGGACGCGGCAACGAGAAGCTGATGCTGGTATCCACTCCGCTGCTCTTTATTACGCAGATGCTGCTGCTGCCTGTTTATCTGTGGATGTTTATGGGCAGGGAGGCGGCGGACATCGTTCAATTCAAACCTTTCGTCGAAGCATTCCTGGGGCTGATCGCGCTTCCGCTCGCTGTTGCCGTGCTCGTGCAGGTGTGGGCGAGCCGAGGGCGGCGGGGGAAGAAGCTTCTTGAGGCTTCAGCCTGGCTGCCCGTGCCGTTTATGGCGTTAACGTTGTTCGTGATCGTTGCCTCCCAGATCGCAAAGCTGTCGGGTGCCGTCGAGCTGTTGCGGTATGCGATTCCCGTGTACGTGGTCTATATGGCCGTGACTCCCTGGATTTCCCGCCTGTTCGCGCGATTATTCAGACTGGACATTGGCGCGGGCCGGGCGTTGATCTTCAGCGGAGGGACCCGCAATTCTCTTGTCGTGCTGCCGTTTGCATTGGCTTTGCCCGGGGAGGCGGGCGCATGGGTCACTTCCGTCATCGTGGCGCAGACACTGGTGGAGATCATCGGCGAGCTGATTTATATCCGTCTGGTTCCGGGGGTTGTTCTAAAGGAAGAAGCCGGATAACCGTTCGATGGCGCATACGGCCCTGCCGCATAAATCAACATTCGACACCTTGCGCATCAATTTTGTCGGTTGTTATCGGCTAACCCGATCGGGTATGATTAGGATCCATTCAGTTATGCGGTTAGGAGTCGAAAGCAGAAATGAATCGAACGTGGTGGAAAGAAAGCGTCGTCTATCAAATTTACCCTCGCAGCTTTATGGATTCGAACGGGGACGGCATCGGAGATTTGGAGGGAATCCGGTCGAAGCTGGATTATTTGAAAGACCTCGGCGTCAACGTGCTGTGGATCTGCCCGATCTACAAGTCGCCGAACGACGATAACGGCTACGATATCAGCGATTATTACGATATACTGGACGAATTCGGCACGATGGCCGACTTCGACCGGCTGCTGGAGGAAGCGCATCGGCGCGGAATCCGCGTGATTATGGATCTGGTGATCAACCATACGTCGGACGAGCACCCCTGGTTTACCGAATCCCGCTCGTCGAAGGACAATCCGAAGCGGGACTATTATATTTGGCGTCCGGGCAAGAACGGAGCCGAACCGAACAACTGGGAATCGATCTTCGGCGGCTCCGCTTGGCAATACGACGAGCGGACCGGCGAATATTACTTGCACCTGTTCTCCACCCGCCAGCCGGACCTCAACTGGGAGAACGACGAGGTGCGCCGCGAGCTGTACAAGATGATTCGCTGGTGGCTGGACAAAGGCATAGACGGCTTCCGCGTAGACGCGATCACGCATATCAAGAAGATCGACGGGTTGCCCGATCTGCCCAACCCCGACAACAAGCGGTACGTTCCGTCCTGGGACGGCCACCGCAACCGGGAAGGCATACTGGACTGGCTGCGCGAGTTGAGAGACGAGACCTTCGCCAAATACGACATCATGACCGTCGGCGAAGCGAACGGCGTCGAGCTGCACCAGGCGGAAGATTTCGTCGGCGAACGCAACGGCGTGTTTAATATGATCTTCCAATTCGAGCATATGTCGGTCGATCACGGTCCCGGCGGCAAATGGGACTATAACCCGAACTGGAAGCTGACGGATCTGAAGCGGATTCTCAGCAAATGGCAGGAAGGGCTCGAAGGCAAAGGCTGGAACGCGCTTTTCCTCGAAAATCACGACGCGCCGCGTTCCGTATCGCGCTTCGGCAACGATTCGGAGAAATTCCGCAGCGTGTCGGCGAAGATGCTGGCGACCTGCTATATGCTGATGAAGGGCACGCCTTACATCTACCAAGGCCAGGAGCTCGGCATGACCAACGTTCGTTTCGAGACGATCGAGGATTACCGGGATGTCGAGATCATGAACCTGTACCGGGAAGGCAGGGCGGAAGGGAAATCGGAGCGGGAGATCCTGCGGGCCGTATACAGCCAAGGCCGGGATAATTCCCGCACGCCGATGCAATGGACGGCGGAAGCGAACGCCGGCTTTACGACCGGGACGCCCTGGATCAAGGTCAACCCGAACTATCCCGAGATTAACGTGCAGCGGCAGCTCCAGGATTCGGATTCCGTCCTCAACTATTACAAGCGGCTGATCGCCTTCCGGCAGAGCCACGATACGGCAATCTACGGCAACTACGAGCTGCTGCTTCCCGACGACGAACAGCTCTACGCATATGCGCGCAGGCTGGGGGATGAAGCGCTGATCGTCATCTGCAGCTTCTCCGAACGGGAGGCAACCGCAAGCTTGCCGGAGCCGTGGGCCGGATGCGAGGCCGAGCTTGTTCTCGGCAATTACCCTGCGCCGGAACACCTTGGACCTTCGCCGCTGCCGGACTTGATTGCGTTGAAGCCGTACGAGGCGCGCGTTTACCGGATCGGCAAGGCCGAAGCGCAATAAATCGGACGAATCTACGAATTCCCTCTTGCAACGTCGTGAAAGAGTGTGTAGTATAATCAACGTACAACTTCATCGTGCTCATATAATTTTGGGAATATGGCCCATAAGTTTCTACCGGATGACCACTGTAATCGTCCGACTATGAGTGAGAGCGAGTGCATCCCGGATTCCGTCCTCCAGCGCGACGCGGGGAACGGTCCGGACAGATGCTGGCACGCGGCGTGCCGCCATAAGGGATAAACCCCGGGGACAAGCTTCACTTGAGAAACCGCTCAAGGAGCTTGTCCCTTTTTTCATGTCGAGAAGGAGCTGTGGATGGCGATGAAAGTGCTTGAGGAACGCATACGCCAAGAGGGATTAATTTTGTCCGACACGGTGCTGAAAGTCGATTCGTTTCTGAATCACCAGGTGGATACGCGGCTCGCGCTGGAGATCGGCCGCGAGTTCGGTCGGATCTTCGCCGACGAAGCGGTAACGAAAGTGCTCACCATTGAAGCCAGCGGCATACAGTTTGCGATGGCGACGGGAATTGCGCTGAACGTGCCTTTTATTTATGCGAAAAAGAAAAAAGCCGTTACGCTCTCCGAGGAGGTGTATTCGGCGCCGGTGCATTCGTTCACCCGCGGGGAGACGTATCAAGTCAGCGTTTCCCGGAAATATCTGAGCCCGAGCGACCGGGTGCTGATCGTGGACGATTTTCTCGCGACGGGAGCCGCGCTGGTGGGTCTGGTGAATATCGTCAGGGAATCCGGGGCGAAGCTGGCGGGCGTAGGCTGCGTGATCGAGAAAAGCTTCCAGGAAGGCCGCCGGCTGCTGGAGGAGATGAACGTCCGAGTCCACTCGCTGGCCCGAATCGCTTCGATGTCGCCGGGCGAGATCCGGTTTATAGAGGAAAGCGCAATCCATCGCGTCAAGGAGACGGTATAAGATGTTAAGCAAACAACGAGTATTTGCCTTAGGCTTGCAGCACGTGTTGGCGATGTACGCGGGGGCTGTCGTCGTGCCTCTGATCGTGGGGGGAGCGCTTCAGTTATCCGCCGCCCAGATGGCGTATCTGATCGCGGCCGACTTGTTCACCTGCGGGATTGCCACGAACCTGCAGACGATGGGAACCAAGTATTTCGGCAGCCGCCTTCCCGTCGTATTGGGCTGTACGTTCACCGCTGTCGGCCCGATTATCGCCATTGCGTCTTCATCGAATCTGGCTACCGTATACGGGGCCGTGATCTTATCCGGCTTATTCGTCGTGTTGGCCGCTCCGTTGTACGGGAAGATGTTAAAGTTCTTCCCGACGATCGTCATCGGCTCGGTGGTCACGATCATCGGGTTGTCGCTGATTCCCGTCGCGATGAACAACGCGGCAGGCGGACAGGGAAGCCCCGATTTCGGCGAGCCGCGCAATCTGCTGCTGGCCGTTGTCACGCTGATCGTGATCCTGGTCGTGAACCGTCTGGCCAAAGGATTTATGCGGGCGATATCCGTGCTGATCGGCTTGGCGGCCGGTACGGTTGCCGGGTACTTCATGGGCATCGTCGATTTCTCGTCCGTCGGGGAAGCTTCCTGGGTCAGCATCGCGCAGCCGTTTTACTTCGGCGTTCCCCAGATCAGCTTGACGGCCGTGATCACGATGATTCTCGTCAATATCGTCAGCATGGTGGAGTCCACAGGCGTGTACCTTGCGGTCGGCAAGGCGACGGATCAGAAGGTCGAACCGGCGCAGATCGTGAACGGTCTGCGTTCCGAGGGCCTTGCGATTACGCTGGGCGGCATCTTTAACGCGTTCCCTTATACGGCGTTCTCGCAGAACGTCGGCCTGATCTCGCTGACGAAGGTGAAATCCCGGGACGTTATCTTTGCCGCAGGCGGCATCATGGTGGTCCTCGGCTTGCTTCCCAAGCTGGCCGCCCTGACGACCGTCATCCCCAATGCCGTGCTCGGCGGCGCCATGATCGTCATGTTCGGCTCGGTCGCGGCCTCCGGCATCTCGATCTTGTCGCAGGTCGATCTGCGCAAGGACGGCAATCTGCTGATCGCCGCCTGCAGCATCGCGGTCGGCCTGGGCTCGGCGACGCTGCCGCAGATGTTCGACCAACTGCCGGACTTCGCGAAGATGCTTCTGCAGAACGGCATCGTGTCCGGCTCACTGACCGCCATCGTGATGAACCTGTTTATCTCGAGAAAGAGCGAAGCGGTCCCGGCTGTCCAGCCGCATTCCTGACGGCTTTTGCAAGAAAACAGCGCCTCGTCCTTGTTCAAGGACGAGGCGCTGTTTTCTTCTTGACGCGAGACTTCACTTGGTCAGCCACCGGATCAGGTAGGCGATCAGAGAGAGCGCCGCGCTTAACAGAATGCAGGTCACGATCGGAAAGTAAAATTTGAAGTTTTCCTTCTCGACCACGATATCGCCGGGCAGACGGCCCAGATGGATAAAACGGCCCAGCAGCATCCAAAGCAGGCCGGCGACGATCAACGCGATGCCGGACCCGATCAGCAATTTGGCCATATTCATTTACCATCACCTTCTACAATTATACCCAAACCGGAAGGACTTGTTCCAGTTGTCCGGAGTTTATCGGACATATATTGCGGTTGAGGGTTATCTTATTGGCTCGGATCGTTGGCATTGCGGCCGTTCAGGATCATGAGTCGTTCAGCTTGTAGTAAGGAGCGTTGTCTGGCGTCCGGGCATGAAAGACGATCTCGATCAACGCCGTGTTGTGCTTGGGCCGGGTGCCCTGATAAGCGAGGCTGGATGTAATGAAGGCGTGCAGCTTTTCCCGGGGGGTTGCCGCCGTTTAGGTTCTCTCCATGACATAGGAGGCCTCGTCGTGGAGCAAGGTCATCAGCGTATGATCCATCAGATCGTTTTTGTCCTTGAAGTGGTACGAAATCAAAGCGGTGCTGATTCCGGCCCGTTTGGCGATTTGGGCCAGACTGGTGTTGACGTAGCCGATTTCATCCAGCGTGGCGATCGCCGCGTCGATGATTTGCGCGCGCCTCGCCTTGGCGATGAACGATTGTTTCTCGTGAGCAGGCAGACGGCTGTCACGATGGCGGCGCTGACGGCGATGCTGACGGTGATGAAGCGTGCAGGGTAATGAATAACACCGGAAGCGAAATGGAAACGATATATTGGACAAAGGAAGCGGGGAGGTGATTGCTATTCGGCCCATGAACAAAATCTCTCTGTTGCAAGGGTATATTCTCGTTGTGATGGCCATCGGCATCTTGAATCACGTGATCGTTATTCCGATATTGCTGACGGCCGCCAAGCGGGATGCATGGTTGTCCGTTCTGGCGGCGTTGGCGATTACTCCGGTATGGATCGCTTGTTTGTCCTACATCATCAAGGACATGAACGGAATCCCGCTCAGGATTTGGCTGTCACGGCATTTTGGTGGAGCGCTGGCCAAGATTCTGCTACTTTTTTTCTCCATCCAGTTGTTTTTCATGGGAACCCTTTCGTTAAAGGATACGATTTCATGGACCGTGTCCTCCTATTTGCCGCAAACGCCCATATTTGCTGTCGTGCTTGCGACCGTGACCGGCTGCGTGCTTGCCGCTAACGCCGGTTTGCGTTCCGTTGCCATCGTCGCGGGGATTTTGCTGCCGATGGTGATCGTGCTTGGCGATTTTGTCTCGATCGCCAATTTTAATTACAAGAATTACGATCTGTTGTTCCCGGTCATGGAATACGGGATGACACCGATCTGGAAGGGGGTTACATATGCGGCCGGAGGCATATTGGAACTGTTCGGGCTGCTTTTTTTTCAGGAGCACTTGTCAAAGACGCCGAAATACTGGAGCCTCCTGATCGTCAGCATCTTGTTGGCCGGTCTGATCATGGGACCGCTGACGGGTTCCATCGCCATTTTTGGACCGGACGAGGCGGCCGAGCAGCGGTATCCCGCTTTTGAACAATGGCGTATGGTGCAACTTGGGCGATATTTGGCTCACCTCGACTTTTTTTCCATTTATCAATGGCTTTCCGGCATGTTTATCCGGGTGTCGCTGGTCTTGTTCCTGATCGTCGACTTCTGGAAGCCGAAGACCAGATGGATCTGGCTGGTTTTGACCGGCGTCCTCATGATCGTCGTTGTCGTCCTGCCGATCAGCGATGCTCTATTTGTGGTTTTTCTCGAAAAAGTGTATTTCCCTGTTTTCCTATGCTTGGTGCTTGGTTTGACTGTGCTGTTCGTATCGAAAATATGGATTTCCAGCTTCGTAAGAAGGTGAACGCCGATGTCCTTAAGAGCATGGTTAAATCGATGGTTCAACCGGCTCGGCTCCGAATCGAACCGGCCCGGGATGCGGGAATATGCGAAATCGCGTCCGATGCCGAGGCAAAAGGCGGCTCTGAATGCCAACCATGTATTGGCGTTGTTCAGCCCATGCGGCGACGTCAAGCATCATGTGTATTCGTTGAAACCGGACGATCCCGATTCAACCGTTATCTTCGTTTATTGCGAAGGCTTGTGTGATACGCAACAAATGCTGAACGAGGTGGTTCTTCCAGCCCTGAACCAATATTACGAAATTTATGGCTTTTCGGACGTAAATCTGCTGTCGAAGGCCACTCAATTGCAGTTGGAATGGTTCCAGGAGGACGATTGGGAGAAAAGAGCCGAACAGCAAATATTCGAAGGCAGGCTCATTTTGTTTATTCCGGCTCTTCACGCGCTTGGCTCCGTGGACATCGCCTCGATGCCGACACGGCAGCCGGATGATTCGCACATCGACATTTCGGTGCGGGGGTCAAGGGACTGCTTTGTCGAAGAGGTGGCGACGAATATCGCGCTGATCCGCAAACGCATCCGATCGGTTACGTTGGCGTCGGAGACGATTGTGATCGGCGAACGCACGAAGACGAAAGTCGGATTGATGTATTTAAACGATATTGCTAATTCCAATATCATCCAGGAGGTGCGAGCGCAGCTTCGGAGCGTTAACATTGACGGGATATTCAGCGCGACGCAACTGGAGGAGCTGTTATCGCCTTCGCTTTCCATGTTTCCGCTGATGGTGTATACGGGACGCCCGGATTGGGCGGTCAACTGCTTGTTAAACGGACGCTTCGTTCTGCTCGTGGAAGGAACCCCGGCTGCCCTGATCGCCCCGGCCACTTTAACCATGGTGCTTAAAACGCCCGAGGACAACCACATTTCGTGGTTTTCCGCTTCCTTCGGGCAATCGATTCGTCTGCTGGGGCTGGTTGTGTCTTTATTGCTGCCGGCCTTTTGGGTTTCATTGCTGGCTCACCATCAGGATCAAATCCCGTTTTTTCTTCTCGCGACCATCACGATGAACCGGCTCGGCATTCCGCTGTCGATCACCCAGGAAATGTTCCTGGCCTTAATTTTTTTGGAAATCTTGAGGGAGGCCAGCGTCCGTCTCTCGCCTTCGATCGGTTCGACGCTGACGGTCGTCGGAGGATTGATCATCGGCGACGCCGCCATTCGGGCCGGATTTCTGTCTCCGGCGATTGTCGTTATCGGGGCGATTACGCAGGTATTCGGCGCAACCATCGCCAATGTGTCTTTGATCGGAACGGTCAGCACGCTGCGTTTTTTTATTTTTTTCCTGGCCTCGCTGTTCGGCTTGTACGGATTTTTCCTGGGCGTGTTTATCCTGCTGATTCATCTGGCGAGCTTGCAGTCCTACGGCGTGCCGTATTTGGCGCCGTTGTCCCCGCCGTTTTTCAAGGATATGGCGCACGTGTTTTTGCGGATGCCGTGGCCATGGAAAAAAAGGCGGCCCTCCTTGCTGCGTCCGAACGATCAAACCAATCAGGGAGATGGCGCGACATGAAGCGTTTGAACGTGTCGTTGGTATTGCTCGCGATGGTTGCGGTTACGACCGGTTGTTGGAGCAACCGGGAAGTGCACGACATCACGTACCCTTCCGCCATCGGCGTCGATTATCAGGACGGAGATTATATCGTCTATCTCCAAATATTGGACTTTTCTTCGGTTGCCAAGCTGGAAGGGCAGCAAAAAAAGACGGAAGCTCCCGTCTGGGTCGGAAAGGGGGCTGGCAAGTCCTTTACGGAGGCGGCTAACCGTTTGTATCGAACGTCGCAGCAATTGGTGACATGGGGGCACGTCGAAGCCATTGTGTTCAGCGAAAGCATGCTGCGGGACAACAGGTACCAGGAAGTGCTGGAACTGGTCAACCGCTACCGGGAAATTCGTTACTTGATTTGGGCATTCAGCACCAAAGAACCGATCGACGAGTTGTTTAACGTCATTCCGTTTTTCAGGCTGTCTCCGAAATCTTCCATTCTGAACAATCCGGAGGAAATTTACCGGCAACGTTCGTTGATCCGGCCGATCAGGCTCTATCAATTTATTATGTTGATGAAAGAAAAGGCGCTCGCCGCTTATTTGCCGTGTTTGACGATCAACCGCGATCAGTGGATGGAAAGCGGCCGAAACCACTCCCTGCTGGAGTATAACGGCCTGGACCTGTTTCAATCCCAGCGGTATATGGGTCAAATGAAGGTGACCGATTTGGAAGGACTTCCGTGGATGCGCGAAGACACGGTACGCATGCCTCTTCCGATCGGCGAGGAAGACAAACCGGCCGCCGTGCTGGTTCTCGAAAACCCGAACATTAAAATCAAGCCCGACGTTCAGGGCGATCGCGCGTATTTTGACGTCACCGTCTCCGTGAAGGCCCAAATCAACGAGCAGCATCAGGAATTGACGGAACGCGAATTGGTGCAATTGGCCGGACAGAAAATAGAAGAGCAGATCCGGTCCACATACCGGAAAGCATACGAGCGGAACGTGGATATTTATAATTTGGGCGAATCGCTGTTCCGGCGCAATCCCGCCACTTTTCACCGGCTGACGGACGGAAACCGGTTTATCTTGCATCAAGACGCTCTGCGCAATGTCAAGGTTACGGTTCGTTTGAGCAGTACCGGAAGATATAAATTTCAACCCGGCATGTCCGACAGCGGTACGAATCCGTAACGAACGTTGCCGAACGGCCGGAGTCCCGTTTCCCTTGAACGCCATCCGGCCCATGCCCGCATAAGTCCGCGGGTTCTTGGAACAATACTTTCTCGGGAGGAGCCGGAGGCGGCTCTCTCACCCTAACCCTCAGGAGGAATTGCAGCATGTACGGAAACTATAATCTGGCGAACCAACTGCACCAATGCCAAAGCGTGATTCACCAACTGATCAGCCAGACCCAGCAAGCTTCCCAGATGTATCAGCAAATGCTTCAACAGGAGCAGCAGAACAGCCAGCAGTTGGAAGAGATTGCGCGTCGCGAGCAAAAAGCGGCTCAACTGATTCAAACGGCGCTGCAAGGGCATCAAATGGCAATCCAGCAAATGCAGCAAGTGTCTCAGCTTTGTCATCAGCTTGAGCAATCCGTCAATCAGATCAATTCGTTCAGCCAGCAGGCGCAGATTCAGCAGCAGCCTTACCGCGGCGGCGCCTACAGTCCGAGTCACCAATAAAACGCCGCATGCCAAAAAACCATCGCGAACATTCGCGATGGTTTTTTGGCGAGCAGGCGCATCGCACGCCTTAAGCGGTCACGCAGGCCTCGAATAGCCGGGATATTTGACAACGGGCCATTTTTCTTTGCGCAGCGCCGACAGCAATTCGGGACCGACATGGAGATAGAAGCGACCAGATCGGCCGCGATGGTCTTGGAGATGGGGTAGGAGAGGAGCGGCTTCGATATGAGTTTCGTGCAACGGGATGGGACTATGGAAAAAACGAACATTCGGGGGAGAGGAACAAGGGGGGGAGTGCATCGGGGCGCAAGGAAGCTTCGTTAATTCGGCGGGAATCGCTTGCTGTTCTTGGCGTCCATGCTTTGGCCCGGCCGCTCCGGCCTCGGGCGGTACCGTTCGGCGCGCGGTTCCCGTCTGATCATCAGGTCCCGGCGCGTAAGCCGCTCCCATTCCGCTTCGCGGAATTCCCATAGCTTCTCCGTTTCAAAACAGGTATACATGATGTCGAATGCCCTCCTGTAGATGGTTTGGATGATGGTGGCAGCCGGTTTTCATTATGCTCCCGCCGAGAGGAGAATAAAAGGGCGCAATTGGCTCTAATTGTTTTTCCCTGCGGCGCCCCCGGCGGGAACAGGCGATGGGCATCGGGGCGGTGCGCGAAAAGCCGGCTCGGACGCTTCCGCCTGTTTCTTCGATTCCGCTGGAGCCGGGGTATGCATCATGAAATAATGAGCAGAATAGGGGTTATCACGGTGTATTCGATCATGGCCATTTTGTTTACGCCGGTGGCGGGTTATTTGTCCGACCGGTTGGGACGCAAAGTGGTCATCATTCCAAGTCTGATCGTCGCCGGAATCGGCGGAGCCGTATGCGGAGCGGGAGCTTTTCTGACGAACAACGCCTACGCCGTCATTTTGGCGGGGCGCATGCTGCAAGGAATCGGAGCGGCCGGGGCGATGCCCATCGTGCTGCCCTTGGTCGGCGATATGTTCAGGAGCGAGGAGGAAGTCAGCTCCGGACTCGGTCTGATCGAGACGGCCAATACGTTCGGCAAGGTGCTGAGTCCGATTGCGGGCTCCGCGCTCGCTGCCATCGCCTGGTTCATTCCGTTCTGGACGGTTCCCGCTTTGTGCCTGATATCGGTTGTGCTCGTGATCGCATGGGTCAAAAAGCCGAAGCCGAAACAGAACGAAGAACCGCCGCTGCCGCTGCCGCTTGCTTGGCCGTCGAAGGCATCGTGGGCCGCATCGCGTGCCTAAGCACCGCCGGGTTCGGAATCGGGATGGCGCTTCCGTGCCTGGACGCGCTGCTCACGGAAGGAATCGAGAAGAAGCAGCGGGGCACCATCAGTTCGCTGTACATCGCATCGGCATGAGGTTCGCCGGCGTCGCGGCAGGGCCGCCGGCGGCGGCTTATCTCATGAAGACGTATGCGCCGTCTCTGTTCTGGGGCATGGCGGGGATAGGGGCCGCCGCCGCGGCAATCGCCTTGTTCGCGATCCGGCCTGGATCGAAGGCTCGGACCGCGGGCTCCCTGCAGCCGCAACAGGGGTGATTCCCGCAGCGACGAGAGGGAGAGCCGTAACGGTTTGCGGCTCCCCCTCGATGTTCCTCATATTTCTCCTCCGTTCAGGTTGACATTCCGGTATAACCGGATTTTCGCATCCTCCAGATGTTCGCTGACGATCCGCTTCAAATCCGATTGCGAGCCCGACTTGAGGGCTTGAATGATTTGTTGGTGCTGGTTCAGGGAGTGCAGCACCATTTCCTTGGTGGTCAGGGTGGTTTTCATCGCAAGGAAGCGGTAATTCATCATATTCCGGTACACTTCCAGAATCTTTTTGTTCCCCCCAATTTAATGAATTCCATATGAAAGAGCAGATTGTAATCCCCTTCGTGATAGGCTTCCAGGCGGGAGTGGCCGACGACATAGGTCGAAACCTCCTGTATTTTTTCCATGCTTGCAATGGCGGATTGAATCTCCGCCGCCGACCGTTTCGGTAAATGCTCGACCACCCAATGTTCGATCATCAGGCGGGTATCCATGATTTCCAGAACGTCTTCCGCCGAGATGGCCGTCACAAACGTCCCGACCTTGGACACGGTCTTCACCAATCCGTCCTTCTCCAGAAGGTTCAAGGCGTCCCGGACGGGCGTCCGGCTTACGCCGAGCTGCTCCGAGAGCTCCGGAATGGAGAGCTTCTGGCGGGGGTTGAACTCCCGCTTGATGATCTTATCCTTCAGGATCGAATACGTTCTGGGATCGCAGCCGACGCAGGGCAATATCGCCGGCGGGCTGTCCACGATAGAAGAGAAGGCGCTCGGCAACATCGAGAAGACGGGAAGCCGTCCGGTGATCAGCGTCTTGAAGCCGGCGGAAGCCCCGCGGAACGGCCCGGGCTTGTACTTTATGGATACTTCGTCGGCCGCGGCCGAGTGCGTGACGCTGATGGCGGCGGCCGGCGCCGTGGTGCATTTTTTCCCGGCGGGCCAAGGCAACATCATCGGCAATCCGATCGAGCCGGTCATCAAGATCACCGCAAATCCGAAGACGGCGCGCGCGATGAGCGAACATATCGACGTGGACGTCTCCGGTTATGCCATCGTTCCGGTCGCGGCGGCTCCCGTCTTGGGTCACGCGTTTTCTCCGTTTTTGAAAGGGAGGGGCGGGAAGGCGATCGCGGTCACCTTCGGCGTATGGAGCGCAGCGACCGAATTCTCCGCTTCTCTGGCTTATGCCGTCATCCTTGCCGTGCTGCTGGCGGCCGCCCGATGGATCAACAAGGGGAGGCCGACCTCCGCCGAAGCGGACGGCTTTCAAGTCGTATTCGGCATGCTGCTCCTGTCCGTCTACTTGGCCGCAAGCGGTTATTCCTGCGCCATCCTGGGACTGTGGCTGGTCAATTCTCTGCTGCTCGTCTATACGCACAGGCGGGAGCTGCGGCGATTCTTCGGACGGCTTCCGGCATCTCGCGGAAGGCTGTGAGCAGCAAAGCAAAGGGTTTCGGCGAATCGGCTTAACGGGCGGCGGAACGATCAACGGGGTGTAGCTCATGCAACCCAAATTGATGCCTCTAAGGGCTATCATATTTTTTTATTTCCGCCAAAAAGTTGAACAGTCTGCCTTATCCAAAATATTAAACTCGATCATTTTCTCAAGTAATGAGAAATCAACCGGACTATCCCACGGGATACGTACCAACTGCTTGGTGTGATCATAGCCAGCCTGCACAATCTGATCAGAAAAATGAATAATCCCCGCCCTTTCAGGGGCAACAGCCAAATGATGTCTGGATACGCTAAAGCCAATAATAAATGTGCCGTGATCGGTAAACATAGGCTGGTTCCACGCAATTTTGGGCATTAAATTCGGAAATTTCTTGGTCACCCAAGTCAAAACTTCTTCCGTTCGGGCTCGATGTTGCGGGTTATCAATCTGCGCTAAATATTCTGCAAAAACTTCCATGCTGTTCCCTCCTAAAATAAAACTTATGTCGTTCAGAGAAGTTCCTCAAACCCATTCATCGTTAAAACTCCTCACAGAATCTACTTATAGTTACCTACCATAAATCCAATTTTTAACTCTGTAACAGAACCCACAGAGACAGACTAAGTATATCAATGAAATGCTCGACTTACCAGAGCTGCAGATTCACCAAATGTTGTCCATCGATACCAAAGAACTTCACATAAGAGCCGTACCGATAGGGTTATCAACAGTGCTGCTCCAGTTGTGGATCACTGTCAAGAAAGTGGACACAACTTTTATCCTGCCTGGAGTTGCTCATAGTACCTTTTTTCGTACAAATACGGAGTCAGATAACCGATCGACGAATGGATACGGATGCGGTTATACTCCA
>NZ_VCQZ01000021.1 GCF_005938195.1 Paenibacillus thermoaerophilus | reverse complement strand
ATGGCGGAGGGGAACCACGCGTACCCATCCCGAACACGACCGTTAAGCCCTCCAGCGCCGATGGTACTTGGACCGAAGGGTCCTGGGAGAGTAGGACGCTGCCAAGCGATAGCGAGTCCTCAGCTCGTATGAGCGGGGGGCTCGCTTTTTTATTCGACTGAAACGAAGAGGGCAACCCGCGGGATGAGGCGCGTATATTTCGCCCGGCATTGGCCCTACAATAAGAAAAGCTTCGATTCAAACGCGCGGCCGCAGGATGGCCGAAACTTCCGCGCGCAGACGGCCGAAATGATCCCGCCGCGCGAAAATTTCGCAGCGGAAACGCATAAAGGCCGCTTGCAATTTTCAGACGATGAGCTATAATATGGTTAAGGTCAAAGAAAGTCAAAGTCAGGACCGGGACACGTCTCCAAAACGTTACAAGACGAATATCCGTCTCGTCAAGGAGACGGGGACCGGGACTGAGGACCGTTTTTCGGACGGAGGGGTGAAGTGGTGCGCAATATTTCGGATTTGATCGAGCAGCATTTGAAGTACATTTTGCAGAACAGTCCGAACGGCACAATCGAAATCCAACGCAATGAATTGGCCGATCAATTCCAGTGCGTTCCGTCGCAGATCAATTATGTCATCGGCACCCGATTCACCGTCGAGAAGGGGTACATCGTCGAGAGCAAGCGCGGCGGCGGCGGCTATGTCCGCATCCAGAAAGTCGAACTTCCTCCGACGGACGGGCTCAAGGGTCATTTGTTCAGTCTTATTCAAGATTCAGTCGATCAGCCGACAGCCGAAGGCTTGATCAGCCGATTGGCCGAGCAGAAGTTCCTCAGCGAACGCGAAGCCCAGATGATGAAGGCGGCGTTGTCAAGAGATACGCTGCAGCTCAAGCTCCCCTTGCGGGATCAGGTCAGGGCCCGGCTGTTCCGGGCGATGCTCACTGCGCTACTCAGCAAATAGCCGAAGGCGGAGGAGGGATTCGAGGATGCTTTGTCAAGAATGCGGCAAACGTCCGGCGACGCTTCATTTCACGAAGATCATCGGCGGCGAGAAGACGGAGTTTCACATCTGCGAATCGTGCGCGCGGGAGAAAGGGGATATGATCCCCGGGACGCCAAACGGGTTCTCGATTCATAACCTGTTGTCAGGACTGCTGAATTTCGAATCGGCAGGCGGAGCGAAGCCGACGCCGCCTCCGCGGTGCGAAAACTGCGGGCTGACCTACAGTCAGTTCAGCAAGCTCGGCCGCTTCGGCTGCAGCTCTTGTTATACGTATTTCGCAGACCGGCTTGACCCGCTGTTCCGCCGGGTTCACGGCAATACGGTTCACGTCGGCAAAGTGCCCAAGCGGACGGGCGGACTGCTCAAGTACAAGCGCGAGCTGGAATCGATGAAGCGGGAGCTTCAACTGCGCATCGAGCGGGAGGAATTCGAAGCGGCGGCGCAGCTAAGGGACCGCATTCGCGAGCTTGAACGCAATCTGAACGAAGCATAAGCGGGAGGGAGCGTTATGAACGAACGGTTTTTTCGGGAGGCGCTCAGCGACTGGATGAAGGGCGGCGGCCCGGAGCCGGATATCGTGATCAGCAGCCGGGTGCGGATTGCCCGTAACATCAGGTCGCATCCGTTCCCATTGCTGGCGACGAATCAGCAGGCGCGCGAGGTGCAGGATTTGGTCCGGCAGGTTGTGGCGGCGGACGGGCAGCAGCAGCTCGGCGAGTACGAGTTTTTGTCGCTCGACCAGCTCAGCGACCTGCAGAAACGGGTGTTGGTCGAGAAGCATCTGATCAGTCCGGCGCTGGCGAACGAATCGCGCGGCGGCGCCGTCATCCTGAGCGCGAACGAAGCGGTCAGCATCATGGTGAACGAAGAAGACCATCTGCGCATTCAATGCCTCAAGCCCGGTTTTCAGTTGAAGGAAACGTGGGAATTGGCCAACCGCATCGACGATTGGTTTGAATCCCGGCTGGAATATGCGTATGATGAGAAAAAGGGTTATTTAACCAGTTGCCCGACGAACGTCGGCACCGGTATCCGCGCTTCGGTGATGATGCATCTGCCGGCGCTTGTTATCACACAGCAGATGAACCGCATCCTGAACGCAATCACGCAAGTGGGGCTGGCGGTGCGGGGCATCTACGGCGAGGGCAGCGAGGCGACGGGCAATCTGTTCCAGGTGTCCAATCAGATCACGCTCGGTCAGACGGAAGAGGAGATCATCGACAATCTTCATAACGTGACCCGGCAACTGATGGAGCATGAAAGGGCGGCCCGCCATAAGCTCATGCAGGAGTCGAGGGTGCGGCTGCTCGACCGGATCAGCCGGTCGTACGGCATCTTGTGCCACGCGGCGGTCATCGATTCCAAAGAAGCGGCCCAGCGGCTGTCCGATGTGCGGCTGGGTGTCGATCTGGGATTGATCCAGACGGTAAGCCCCCAAATGCTGAACGAGCTGACGGTCGTGACGCAGCCCGGTTTTCTGCAGATGGCGTCCGGGGAGAAGCTGACCCCGGAGGACCGGGATATCCGGCGGGCGGAGATGATCCGCCAGCGGTTGAATCCGGCACGGTGATGAGCAGGGCTCATCGGATGAGGATAAACGAAATCCAACGCGGAGGTGTTCGCATATGATGTTTGGACGGTTCACGGAACGGGCGCAAAAAGTGCTCGCATTGGCGCAGGAGGAAGCAGTTCGCCTCGGCCACAACAATATCGGCACGGAGCATATCCTGCTGGGTCTGATTCGGGAAGGAGACGGCATTGCCGCCAAGGCGCTGGTGGCGCTGGGGCTCGGTCTGGAGAAAATTCAGGACGAGGTCGAGTCGCTGATCGGACGCGGACAGGAGCAGCCGACGAACATTGCGTATACGCCCCGCGCCAAAAAAGTGATCGAGCTGTCCATGGACGAAGCCCGCAAGCTCGGCCATACGTACGTCGGCACGGAGCATATTCTGCTGGGTCTGATCCGCGAAGGCGAGGGCGTTGCGGCGCGCGTGCTGAACAACTTGGGCATCAGCCTTAATAAAGCCCGCCAGCAAGTGCTGCAGCTGCTCGGCTCCAACGAGGCGGTATCGTCGAATCACGGGGCTCCCGCCAACGTAAGCACGCCGACGCTGGACGGACTGGCGCGCGACTTGACGGCTGCGGCGAAGGACGGCAACCTCGATCCGGTCATCGGCCGTTCGAAGGAGATCGAACGCGTCATCCAGGTGTTGAGCCGCCGGACGAAAAACAATCCGGTGCTGATCGGGGAGCCCGGCGTCGGCAAAACGGCCATCGCGGAAGGGCTGGCCCAGAAGATCGTCAACAACGAGATTCCGGAGACGCTTCGCGACAAACGCGTCATGACGCTGGATATGGGCTCCGTCGTGGCGGGCACGAAGTATCGCGGCGAGTTCGAGGACCGCTTGAAAAAAATCATGGATGAGATTCGCGCGGCGGGCAACATCATCCTGTTTATCGATGAGCTGCATACGCTGATCGGCGCGGGCGGCGCGGAGGGCGCGATCGACGCGTCGAACATTCTGAAGCCGGCGCTGGCGCGCGGCGAGCTCCAGTGCATCGGCGCTACGACGCTGGACGAATACCGCAAGTATATCGAGAAGGACGCCGCGCTGGAACGCCGGTTCCAGCCGATCACGGTCGATCAGCCGACGCCGGAGGAAGCGATCCAGATTTTGCACGGGCTGCGCGACCGTTACGAAGCGCATCACCGCGTGAAAATTACGGACGAAGCAATCGAGCAGGCGGTGAAGCTGTCCGACCGTTATATTACCGACCGGTTCCTTCCGGACAAGGCGATCGACCTGATCGACGAAGCTTGCTCCAAGGTGCGGCTGAATTCGTTCACGGTGCCGCCGAACTTGAAGGAACTGGAGAACAAGCTGGAGGATATCCGCAAGGAGAAGGATTCCGCCGTTCAGAGCCAGGAGTTCGAAAAAGCGGCCAGCCTGCGCGACACCGAGCAGAAACTGCGCGAAGAGCTCGAGCGCACGAAAAACGAGTGGAAGGAAAAACAAGGCCGTTCCGACTGTGCGGTTACGCCGGAAGATATCGCGCATGTCGTCGCAAGCTGGACCGGCATCCCGGTCGTGAAGCTGAAGGAAGAAGAGACGGAACGGCTGCTTAAGATGGAGGAGATTCTCCACAGCCGCGTGATCGGACAAGATGAAGCGGTCAAAGCGGTCAGCCGGGCGATCCGCCGGGCCCGCGCGGGGCTGAAAGATCCGAAGCGGCCGATGGGATCGTTTATCTTCCTGGGCCCGACGGGCGTCGGCAAAACCGAGCTGGCCCGCGCGCTGGCGGAAGCGATGTTCGGCGACGAGAACGCGGTCATCCGCATCGACATGTCGGAATATATGGAGAAACACTCCACCTCCCGCCTCGTCGGAGCGCCCCCCGGATATGTCGGTTATGAAGAAGGCGGCCAATTGACCGAGAAAGTCCGCCGTAAACCGTACTCCGTCGTGCTGCTGGACGAAGTCGAGAAGGCGCATCCGGAAGTGTTCAACATCCTGCTGCAAGTGCTGGAGGACGGCCGGCTGACCGACTCCAAGGGCCGCACGGTCGACTTCCGCAACACGCTGATCATCATGACGTCCAACGTCGGCGCGGACATGATCAAGCGCAATTCCTCGCTGGGCTTCACCGCCATGCAGGATGCCGGACGCGACTACAACAACATGAAGGACAAAGTGATGAACGAGCTCAAGAAAAGCTTCCGTCCGGAGTTCCTGAACCGGATCGACGAGATCATCGTGTTCCACTCGCTGGAGGAAGAGCATATCGCCCAGATCGTGTCGCTGATGTCCGACGAGTTGAACAAACGGCTGAAAGAACAAGACGTGGAGTTCCGCCTCAGCGACAGCGCCAAAGCGTTCCTCGCGAAAGTCGGCTTCGACCCGGCCTTCGGCGCGCGTCCGCTGCGCCGGGCGATCCAGAAGCACATCGAGGACCGTCTGTCCGAAGAACTGCTGAAAGGCAACATCGCCAAAGGCGATTCGGTGCTGATCGACGAGAAGGACGGCGAGCTGGTCGTGCTGAAGAACGAAGAGGCGAAGGCGGCGCAAGAGCAAGTCTGAGAGCCTTCGAACGGCATTTGAAAGAAATGGCGGTGCATGGGGGATACCCGTGCGTCGCCATTTCTTGCTTCCGGTCTATTTTCCCGCTTTTTGTGCAAGGCTTTTTTCGCTTATTTCCCGGCGACAGCGATATTTTGTATCGCTATGCAAATGCGGAAGCCGCGGCACGGCCGCGTTCATGATATTCTCTATCAGATACGGCAACCATCCCCTGGCCCAATGCTGCTCTTGCACATGGCCGATACGCTCTCCGGACATTTTTTCGTTCCGGAGCCAAATACAAAGCTGTCTCTCCAGATTCGTTCACAACCTGCTGAGACAGCTCCATTTGTTTCAATGGCGGATCTGCGGACCGCCGGCTACTGCATCGGCAGCCAGTTTACTTTCCAGATCCCGGATTCGTTTTTGGTCAAGCCGAACCCTTTTTGATCTTCCCGAATCGATAAACCGGAACCCGCTTGCGGGGAGCTTCCTTCGGGAGTGAGCACGATTAACGCGGAATCCCCGTCGATCCGCTGGTCGAGCCGGTACGTCCGCTTCCATTGCTCCCATTGGTCTTGAGCCCGCTTCGCTCCGTCCGGATCGTTGGCGATTTCGGACAGAAACTCTTCCCGCGGAGGCGTTGCCGCCTCTTTTCCCTGAATATACAGAGCGTACAGCGTGTCGTAGTCGCCGTCGAGGGAGGCGTTCACGTAGAAGAGGAACAAATCGATCGGCTGCAGCCCCCGGAGCTTTTCATCGTCCTTATCGGCCTTGAAGGCGTTATAACGCTGCGCCTGTTCGGCGGAGAGCTCCCATCCCCCTGCTTCGCCGCGATTAGCGAACGGCGCAAACGGGTTCGGAACGGCGGTAGCCGCAGGTCCCGCGATGCCGGAATTCGGCCGCCACCGCTCGGGAATCAGGACGGCTGCGAACAGGCACACCGCCAGCGCGGCCGCCGACAGAACCGGGAGCAGCCAAGCCGGCCGTTTCCGGGCAGGCCGGGCATCCAGTTCTGCCGCTTTGCGTTCGATTTGGCGGACGAGCTTGATCGGCAGCGTTTTTCCGGGGGGGAGATCTCCCTTCAAACGCTCGTACCATGCCGGTTCTTGCTTGCTCATCGCTCGGACTCCTCCTTCCACATGTCGGATATTTTGCCGCACGCCCGCGAGAACCGGGATTTGACCGTGCCTTCCGAGATCCCCAACATGTCCGCAATCTCCCGGTTGTTCCATTCGTATCGGGCGTCGAGAATCAGGACTTCCCGGTATTTGACCGGAAGCCGGAGCACAAGTCCCCAGATGTCGTCCCGAAGCGCATTCTCCAGAGCGCCTTGCTCGGCGGAGGGCGAATGTCGGTTAGGGATCACCCTATCCATCAGAATCGCCTTCCGGATGAACGCGGAGCGGCGGTCGCTCGCGACGGTGTTTCTCGTAATCGCCAGAAGCCACGTTTTGACGGAGGGTTTCCCTTGGAAGGAGCCGATGCTCCGGTACACCTTGAGAAAGACATCCTGCGTAATGTCGTCCGCCATTTCGGGCCTCCGCATCAGGAAGAAGGCGCAGTTCCATACCTCTTGGCCGTACGCCAGCATGAGTTCGCGGAGCGCGTCGCCGTTCATCGCGGACAGGTAACGCCAATGCTCCTCGTCCGTGGCCGTGCAGGCAGGGTCGCGGGATGGCTGTCTCCGGGTTTGAAGTTCCAAGTCCAAAGCGGTCACCTCCATCCATTAGACGCCGCTTCCCGCATCGCCGTTCCCTTTATTTGGGACGATGGAGAAAAAAAGCTCCGTTCCCCTTAAACCGGGGAAACGAAGCTTCCGAACAGACCGGGTCACAACGTCAATCGCCGCTGTACCGCAGCCACGGCGCCGAGTGCGACGGCATCCTCTCCGAGCTTGCCCGTGCTGAATTCCACCTGATAGGCGGGATAATGGTAGGTTTTCTGCTTCGCCACCTCGACCGCTTGTTCGATGAACTGCGGGTTGTTCGTCAGCAGCGTCCCGCCGAAAATCACCTTTTGCGGGTGCAGGATGTTCAGCAGATTCGCCAGTCCGATGCCGAAATAAACGGCGCTTTGCGAGAACAGTTCGCGCGCGAGCTCGTCACCCGCCCTCAGCGCTTCTTCGAGATGCGAATAGGCGAGACGGTCGGGATCGTCCACGAGCTCGGTCAGCAGGGTGCGCCTGCCTTGCTTCAGGGCGGAGCGGGCCGCGGCCTCCAGCGCCTGCGTGGAGACGTAGGTCTCCAGGCTGCCGAAGTTGCCTTGTCCGTCCGGCGGCCGCCGTCCGTCCGCCTCGATAATCATCTGGCCGACCGCGCCTTCCATATCGACCGCCCCGTACACGAGCTCGCCGCCCGACATCATGGCCGAACGGATTCCCACGGCCACATGCAGATACAAATAATGCTCCAGACGCGGCGAAGGATCTCCGAAATATTCCCCGAGCAGCGCCATATTCGCGCCGTTGTCGAGCACGACGGGCAGTTGAAGCCGCTCCTCCAGCATCCGCACGATGGGCAGGCCTTCCCAACCCGGCGATGGGAAATGCCGCGGGTTCCCGAGTACGCCGCTGACGCGGTCTAGAGGCCCGACCGCGCCGACGCCGACGCCCAGCACGCGATCCCGGCCCAGCTTCCGTTCGCGCATCCAGCCGGAAGCAATATCCGCAATCTGCCCGATCAGCTTGTCGGGAGTGAGCGTGTCATTCATCGTCCAGACATGCGACTCCAGCTTGTTGAGATGCATGTCCGCCAGGACAAGCCTTGTCGCGGATCGGGAAATGTCCACACCGAACACATAAGCATACTCGGGATTAACCCGAAACAAAACGGGCGGCCGACCGCCCGTGGACTCTCCGTATCCGTGCTCCTGCAACAAGCCGATGGCCGTCAGCTCTTCCAATATCCGCGTCAGCGTGCTTCCAGGCAGCCCGGTCAAATCCTTCAGGTCGAGTTTGGACAAGGATCGGTGCCGAAGCATCCAATCCATCACGTCTTTGGCCTTGCGATTGGACAGTCGTTCTTCGATCTTCACGTCTGTTCACTCTCCCGGGAGGGCGCCGCCGGTTATCCGTATACGGCGACCCCGAACAATCCTGAGACAAGTATGACATAAATAGGATGGATACGGAAGATCAGAAGTGCGCATAACGAACCGGCGAATATCGCGATTTGAACGAACATCTGCCAGGAAAAGGCCGGAGTCAGGCCGATTTGTCCGGCGAAGGCGATTGCGGCGTAAGCGATCAATCCGGTCGTGACGGCCCGCAAGCCGTATAGCGCGGACGAAACAAGAGCATGCTGCCGCAGACGGTAATAGAAGGCCCCCGCCAGCAGCATCAACAGCAGCGAGGGCAGCACCATTCCGGCGGCTGCGGCCGCCGCGCCTGTCCAGCCCGCTTGGGCGTAGCCGACGGCGATTGCGCCGTTGGTCGCGAGCGGTCCCGGCGAGAGGGCGGCGACCCCGACCAAATCGGTGAATTCGCCGGCCGTCAGCCAGCCGTGACGCTCGACCGCCTCCTGCCGAATTAGAGGCAGCAGCGCATACCCACCGCCGAAGGAGACGAAACCGATCCGAAGAAACGTCCAGAACAGCAGCCAGTGAATCATGGGTTCATCCCTCCGTTCTCAGATGCCGCTGCCGATGAAGTAATCGGGATAGACATATTCGCTCGGGGCGGATTGGGCCTCCGCTTTCGATTGGGGCCATTCCGGCTTGAAACGTCCCAGCTTGCGAAGGACGGAGGCGTAGACGAGGCCGGCGGCCCCCCCGCCCAGGATGACGACGAACGGCGACCAGCCCGCCAGCAGGAGCGCCAGGACGGTGGCTCCGGCGATCAGCCAGGTTGCCGCATCGACCAAGGCGGTCCGTCCGATTTTATAGCAGGCGTATACGATCAAAGCCACGATCGTGGCGCGAATGGAGACGAATGCGGCTTGCACTTTCGGGTGATCCTGAACATGCAGGAAAAAAACAAACAACCCGAGCACGATCAGAAAGGTCGGCAGCAAAATGCCCAGCAGGGCGGAGACGGCCCCGGCCGCACCGGCCACCCGGTAACCGATCAGCATCGCGGAATTGATGCCCATCGCGCCGGGCGCCGCGCCGGCAATCGCGAGCATGTCCGCCAGATCGCGCCCTTCCAGCCACTTGCGCTTCCCGACGACTTCGCGTTCGATCAGGGGCACGACGGCATAACCTCCCCCGAAGGTGGCGGGGCCGATCCGCAGAAAGCTGAGAAACAAGGCGGCCAACAGACGGATGTCGAAGAGGGGCGGCCGATTGCGGTTTTTCATGGTGCGGTCACATCCTGTTACAGCTTGTTGCTTTAATCGTACGATACTTTTAACCAAAATGGAATTAAGTTATTTTGATCCCCCGTCAAATAATCGTTTATACGTAAAAATGCTTGTCGGATTACTATGATTGACTGCCCTTTTGTCCGAACAAAAAATAATTTGCTCCCGCGATTCTTCATTTTGAAGCCCCTTCCGGACGATATTAAAGGTAATGCGATGTGCCCTTTCCTACGGTCGCCCGCCCATGGTAGAATTAGGGATAGCGATTTGCCGGCTGCGGCCGGTACCCTAAAGGCGGAACATCATGGCCAAAACGAAAACGAAATTTGTCTGTCAGGAATGCGGATACGATTCGCCGAAATGGTTCGGGAGATGCCCGGGCTGCCAGGCATGGAATACGATGGTGGAGGAAGTGGACCGCGAGCGGCCGGGAAAAGGCCGTTCGTTCGAATCGGCTTTATCCTCGGCGAAAGAAAAGCCGCTTCCGATCATACACATAGAAAGTGTGCAGGAGCCCCGGATTCATTCCGGCATGGACGAGCTGAACCGCGTGTTGGGCGGAGGTCTCGTACCGGGCTCTCTCGTGCTTGTGGGAGGCGATCCGGGCATCGGCAAGTCGACGCTGCTGCTGCAGATGTCGCATTCGCTGACCCGGCAGCAGTTGCGGGTGCTCTATGTGTCCGGCGAGGAATCCGTCCGCCAGACGAAGCTTCGCGCCGATCGTCTCGGCGCTTTGTCGGAGCGGCTCTACGTGTTGTGCGAGACGAATCTGGAGCTGATCGAAGAAGCGATTCTCCAGATTGAGCCGCATGTCCTGATCATGGATTCGATCCAGACCGTGTACCATCCCGCGGTGACTTCCGCTCCGGGAAGCGTGGCGCAAGTGAGGGAGTGCACGGGCCACTTTATGCGGATCGCCAAGGTCCGGGACATCGCCACGGTGCTTGTCGGCCACGTCACGAAGGAAGGCGCGATCGCGGGCCCTCGCCTGCTGGAGCACATGGTCGACTGCGTGCTTTATTTCGAAGGGGAACGGCATCATACGTATCGGGTGCTTCGGGCGGTGAAAAACCGCTTCGGCTCCACCAACGAGATCGGCATATTCGAGATGCGGGAGGAAGGCTTGCGGGAGGTCGCCAATCCTTCGGAGCTGTTTTTGAACGAACGGCCCAAAGGGGTCGCGGGCTCCGTCGTCGTGGCCAGCATGGAGGGGACGCGCCCGATGCTCGTCGAGCTCCAGGCGCTGGTGTCGCCGACCAATTTTCCGAGCCCCCGCCGCATGGCCACCGGCATCGACTACAACCGGCTTACGCTGATTATGGCGGTGCTGGAGAAGCGGGTCGGCCTCGTTCTGCAAAATCAGGACGCGTATCTGAACGTCGCCGGCGGCGTCAAGCTTGACGAGCCGGCGATCGATCTGGGCGTGGCGATAAGCGTCGCTTCCAGCTTCCGGGATCGGCCTACGTCGCCGTTCGACGTGGTGATCGGCGAGGTCGGCTTGACGGGGGAGGTGCGGTCCGTGTCCCGGGTGGATCAGCGCGTGCGCGAGGCGCTAAAGCTCGGATTCCGGCGCGTGATTCTCCCGAACCGTTCGCTCAAGGGCTGGACGCCGCCGGCCGGCATCGAGGTCATCGGCGTCGATGACGTAGGCGAAGCGTTAAAAGCGGCCTTGGACTAAAACCAAAAGGGCCGGATTTATATAGATACGGGGGGAACTCATGAAATGCGAGAGCAGCATCGCGACAAAGAAGAGCAGTCGCAACAAATTATGAATCAGGTGCTGCAGTTGGTGGCGCCCGGCACGCCGTTCCGCGATGGCCTGGAGAACGTGCTGAGGGCCAAGACGGGCGCTCTGATCGTGGTCGGCTACAGCCAGGAAGTGATGGATCTGGTCGACGGGGGATTCTCGATCAATTGCGATTTTACCGCCAACCACCTGTATGAGCTGGCGAAAATGGACGGGGCGATTATCCTCAGCGAGGACTTGAAGCGCATTTTGTTCGCCAATACGCAGTTGATCCCCGATCCCACGATTCCTTCGGTCGAGACGGGCATCCGCCACCGCACGGCCGAACGCGTCGCCAAACAGACCGGCAAGCTGGTCGTCTCGATCTCGCAGCGGCGCAATGTCATCACGCTGTATCAGGGGAACTGGCGCTACTCGCTGAAGGATATCGGGGTGATTCTGACCAAGGCGAATCAGGCGCTGCAGACTCTTGAGAAATACAAGGCGGTCTCCGACCAAGGGTTTACGAACCTGGGCGCCTCGGAGTTCGAAGAAGTGGTCACCTTCCACGACGTCGCCAACGTGATCCAGCGCGTGGAGATGGTGCAGCGGATCAAAATGGAGATCAAACGCTACATCCACGAGCTCGGCACCGAAGGCCGCCTGATCCATATGCAACTGGAAGAGCTGGTCTCCAATATCGGACATGACATGTACCTGCTGGTGAAGGATTACTGCCGCGATCCGCAGGAGGACAAAATCAGGGAAATCATTCATGGCCTGAAGAAGCTGAGCTCGGAAGAACTGCTGGACCCGCTGCATATCATCCGGCTGCTCGGCTATCCGAATGCCGCAACCGTACTGGAGGAGTCGGTCTCTCCACGAGGGTATCGGCTGCTGCATAAAATACCGCGCCTGCCGTCCGTCATCATCCACAATCTGGTGGAGCGGTTCGGCCAGCTTCCGATGATTGCCGGGGCGTCGATCGAAGAACTGGACGAAGTCGACGGCATCGGGGAAGTTCGCGCCAGAGCCATTCAGGAAGGGCTTCGCCGCATCCAGGAGCAAGTCTTCATTGACAGACATATTTAATTCCCATAAAATCAATGAAGTTGGGAAGCGAATACGAACATGCCGAATAGCCTGCATCAAGCTGGGAATAGTATGGAGCGAGGTGGCGCATAAATGATACGCAATTCCATCCCGAACCTGTTTACGGTGGGGAATTTGTTTTTGGGGATCGTCGCGATTATATTGGCTTTTACCGAGCAGGCCGAATTGGCCTCCATCATGGTCATCGTCGCCATGCTGCTGGACGGCTTGGACGGCAGGGTCGCCCGCGCGTTAAACGCGCAGAGCGAATTCGGCAAAGAGCTCGATTCGTTGTCGGACGTGATCTCTTTCGGCGTCGCCCCCGCGTTTATCATGTATGTCGTCGCCTTCCAGGATTTGTCCAGCGCGCCCACGGCTTGGATCGTCACCGCCATCTTCCCGATTTGCGGAGCGCTGCGTCTGGCCCGGTTCAATGTCATCGAAGGGGTTCCGGGATATTTTATCGGACTGCCGATTCCGGCGGCGGGCGGCATTCTCTGTACGCTCGCTCTGTTCGAAGCCCAAATCAACTCGCCGGTATTGCTGATCGTCAGCACGCTGCTGTTGTCGTATCTGATGATTAGCACCGTCAAATATCCGAGCTTCAAGAAAATCGGCCTTTCCAAAAAAGCGTTGTGGGTGTTGCCGCTGCTGCTTGTCGTCTGCGTCGTGCTGGCGGTTAAGTATCCGGGCCCGCTGTCCAGGCTGATTTTCGTGCCGCTCTTGCTGTACGCGCTCTGGGGCCTAAAAAAAAACGTTGATGTCCTGATCGTTTATGTGTTCCGGCGCAATCGCCGCAAGCGGGACGACCGCATCAACCGGCAAGCTTAATCTTATACCGCGTAAATCATTTGAGGATAAAAAGCATTTATTCTTTCGGCCACGCCGGCGAGAATAAATGCTTTTTTTTTATCGGCTGGCCGCGAGTCCGTACGAGGGACAAGAAGAACGGCTCCCAGTCCTCGGCCCGGGGGAAGGCGAGCCGTTTTTGTTTGGCGGAGGGGAGGAAGAAGGTTTCTCATATTTGTCCGGGCCCCCCGATTAACACGGGCCGAATTGGTTCATACTGGTAGTGGGACATGGTTCCTAACGATGGAGGTGAAAAGAATGCTGAAGCGAACGATACAGGTCTTATTGGTGGCCTTCGGCGCTTGGATCGGTTGGCTGTCCAGCGTGCCGGTATCGGCTCTGTTATGGAATTGGTCGGACGGGGATCTGCGGGTCGAATCGTCATGGTTATTCGCACTGGCCGGAGCGGCTGCCGGATTGGCGGCATCGCTGTGGGGAGTGGAGCCGGCCGGCAAGCGCCTTCGCGTCTGGGAGACGGCGATGGCGGATATGGCCTTGGCGGCGATCGCAGCCAGAGCGGCTGGACTTATTCTTGGATTGGGCATCGCGGCTTTGGTCTGTCCGGCGTTGACTCGGCTGGGCGATGTCGGCACCGTGATGGCGGTTGCGCTGACGGCGGGTCTTGGAGCGGCAGGCTACCGGCTGGGCCGGACGAAGTCGGACGAGCTGACGGCGGTATGGCCCGGTCTTCAGACGAAATCCAATGATGAGACGTTGCGGGAAGATCACAAAATCCTGGATACGAGCGTCATTATCGACGGACGGATTGCGGATATCTGCAAGACCGGATTTATCGAGGGCACGCTGGTGATTCCCGAGTTCGTGCTGGAGGAACTGCAGCATATCGCCGATTCTTCGGATTTGCTGAAGCGCAACCGGGGAAGGCGGGGGCTCGATATCCTGAACAAGATCCAGAAGGAGCTCGACGTGAAGGTGTTGATCTACGACGGCGATTTCGAGGAATGCTCCGAAGTGGACAGCAAGCTGGTGAGACTGGCCAAGCTGCTCAAGGGCAAGGTCATCACCAACGACTTCAACCTGAACAAGGTGTGCGAGCTGCAAGGCGTGCCGGTGCTGAATATCAACGATTTGGCCAATGCCGTGAAACCGGTTGTGCTGCCGGGCGAAGAAATTCTCGTGCAGGTCATCAAGGACGGCAAGGAGCATGGTCAAGGCGTCGCCTATCTCGACGACGGCACGATGATCGTCGTGGAAGGCGGTCGCGATTATATCGGCACGACCGTCGAGGTTATGGTGACCAGCGTGCTGCAGACGTCCGCGGGCCGAATGATCTTCGCCAAACCGAAATTATTGGAAAAAGCGCAGTAAAACAGGTATGATAGACATAGATCTGGGCCCGGCTTGTTTCATGGGGAGCCGGGCCCGCGCACGTTCGGCGAAGGGCGGAGAGGTGGTCGACATGAACGAGAACAGAAGCCGGTTTCATGCGGTGATCGTGGCGGCGGGCCGCGGATCGCGCATGGGAACGGCGGAGAGCAAGCAATATTTGCCGCTCCGGGGCAAGCCTGTGCTGGGTCATACGCTGGAGCGGTTCGCGGAGATGGCGGAGACGGAGATGATCGTCATCGTGACCGGGCGCGACGATGTGGAGCGCTGCCGGGAGCTGGCGGCCGCCCATGCGCCGGGCAAGACCGCGGCGGTCGTGCAGGGGGGAGCGGAACGCCAAGAGTCGGTCTACCTGGGGCTCAAGGAGCTGCTCCGCCGGGGCGTTGCGGCGGAGGAGACGGTGCTGATCCACGACGGCGTCAGACCGTTCGTGGAAGCGGAAGACATCCGGAAGTTGCTGGAGGCGCTCTGGGAAGGCGCGGAAGGGGCGGTTCTGGCCGTGCCGGTCAAGGATACGATCAAGGCGGTCGGCAACGGCGGCCTGATCGAGGAGACGCCCGACCGGTCCCGCCTGTGGGCGGTTCAGACGCCGCAGGCGTTCCCGTTCGCGTCGGCGCTGAAGGCGCACGAGCTGGCGCGGCGGGAAGCGTTTGTCGGGACGGACGACGCGATGCTGGCGGAGCGCATGGGGCTGCGCGTCCGGGTCGTGCGGGGAAGCTACGACAACATCAAAATTACGACGCCGGAAGACCTGCGATGGGCGGAGCAGATTGCCCGGAATTCGCGGGAAGAGGGAGGCAACCAGACGGATATGATACGAATCGGACAAGGATTTGACGTGCATCAACTGACGGAAGGCCGCAAGTGCATCATCGGCGGCGTGGAGATTCCTTACGAGAAAGGTCTGCTCGGCCACTCCGACGCGGACGTGCTGCTGCACGCCATCGCGGATGCAGTGCTGGGAGCGCTCGCGCTGGGCGATATCGGCAAGCATTTTCCCGACACCGATCCGGCGTTCAAAGACGCCGACAGCGTGAAGCTGCTGCGCCACTGCTGGTCGCTGGCCCGCGAGCGCGGGTACCGGCTGGGCAACGTGGACGCGACGATTATCGCGCAAGCGCCGAAGATGGCTCCGCATATCCCGCGGATGGCCGAAGTGATCGCCGGAGCGCTGGAGGCGGACGTGTCGCAGGTGAATGTCAAAGCGACCACTTCGGAGCGTCTCGGCTTCACGGGACGGGGCGAAGGGATTGCCGCTCAGGCTGTTGTTTGTCTTGTCAAGGCTGTGCTATCATGATGTTTATTTCGTGAATAGAGGGGGCGAACGGCAATGACGACGGCATTGCGGGTTCGTTACGCGCCGAGCCCGACGGGGCATCTGCACATCGGCGGGGCGCGGACGGCGTTGTTCGATTATTTGATGGCGCGCAAGCATGGCGGCCAATTCGTGATACGGTTCGAAGATACCGACCAGACGAGACATGTGGAGTCCGGCGTGGACAGCCAGTTGGCGGGACTCCGCTGGCTCGGGCTGGACTGGGACGAGAGCGTCGATGTCGGCGGGCCTTACGCGCCGTACCGGCAGACGGAACGGCTGGATCTGTACCGTCCGTATACGGAGAAGCTGCTGGCGGACGGGCATGCGTACTACTGCTATTGCACGGAGGAGGAGCTGGAGCGGGAGCGCGCGGAGCAGGAAGCCCGGGGCGAGATGATCCGCTACTCGGGCAGATGCCGGCATCTGACCGCCGAGGAGCGCGCCCGGTTCGAGGCCGAAGGGCGCAAGCCGTCCATCCGGTTCCGCGTGCCCGAAGGGCGCGTCATCGGCTTCGACGATCTCGTGCGCGAGCATGTGGAGTTCGAGTCGGACGGCATCGGCGACTTTATCATCGTGCGACCGGACGGCATTCCGACGTATAACTTCGCCGTCGTGCTGGACGACCATCTGATGAAGATCACGCATGTCATCCGCGGCGAGGAGCATCTGTCCAACACGCCGAGGCAACTGCTGATCTACGAGGCGCTGGGCGTTCAGCCGCCGAAATTCGCGCATCTCGCGCTGATCCTGAACCAGGACCGCAAGAAGATGAGCAAGCGTGACGAATCGATCATCCAGTTCATCGAGCAGTACCGCGATCTGGGTTATTTGCCCGAAGCGGTCATGAACTTTATCGCGCTGCTCGGCTGGTCTCCGAAGGGCGAGGAAGAAATATTCGACAAGGCCAGCCTGATCGAGCAGTTCGACCTCGACCGGGTGTCCAAGAGCCCGGCTGTGTTCGACATGGATAAGCTGAACTGGATGAACAACCACTACATGAAGCAGGCGGATCTGGGACGCATCGTCGAGCTGGCGATTCCGCATCTGCAGCGCGCCGGGCGGCTTCCGCAGGAGCTGAGCGGCGAGCAGCGCGCGTGGGCGGAGATGCTGATCGGCCTGTTCCGCGACCAGCTTCGTTACGCGGCGGAGATCGTGCCGCTGTCCGAGCTGTTCTTCCGCGACGAAGTGGAGCCGGAGAACGAAGAAGCCGCCGCCGTGCTGCGCGAGGAGCAAGTGCCCGCTGTGCTGGCCGGACTGCTGGCGCAGGTCGAATCGGCCGCGGAGTGGACGCCGGATGCCGTCAAAGCGGCTCTCAAGCAAGTGCAGAAGGAGACCGGCCACAAAGGGAAATCGCTGTTTATGCCGATTCGTGTCGCGCTGACGGGTCAGACGCACGGTCCCGATCTGGCCGTCTCCATCTGTCTGTTGGGCCGGGAGCGCGTCGCGGAGCGGCTTCGCCGGCGGCTGTAAGCGGGCATTTCCGCCGAGCGGCGGCGGGAGCGGCCGGGCAAGCCCATTGTAACCGGGTACGGTTTGGAGTATACTACAAGCAAATAGGATCGGCGACGAACAGGAGAGTACGCGCGAATCCGGGATTCCAGAGAGGGCTGCCTGAGGCTGAGAGCGCCTGTCCCGTTCGCGGCGGAAATGCGCCTGGGAGCCGACCGTTCGAATCGACGCCGGGGGAAGTCCCGGGCGGATTCGAGGTGGAACGGTCCGGGTGGCCTCGTTAAAGGCTTTTCAAGGGGGTCCGTACCCTGCAGGGGGGCGGATCAAGCAGAGTGGAACCGCGTGGATAAGCGTCTCTGCAGCTTCGGCTGCAGTGGCGCTTTTTTTTGCGGGATCAAGAGGCGATCGCCAAAGGTTGCCGGACCGCTCTAATTAGCGGCTTAAACACACGAGGGAGGGGGAGGCCCATGTGGAAACAGATTCGTTCGGACATTGAAGCGGTGTTCCAGAACGACCCCGCGGCGAAAAGCGTGTTTGAGGTCGTGCTGACGTATTCCGGCCTCCACGCCATCTGGGCGCACCGGATCGCGCATTGGTTTTACCGGAAGGGCTGGTATACGGTGGCGCGCGTTATTTCGCAGATCAGCCGCTTCTTCACGGGAATCGAGATTCACCCCGGAGCGCGTATCGGCAAGCGATTGTTTATCGACCACGGAATGGGGGTCGTGATCGGCGAGACGTGCGAGATCGGGGACGATGTCGTGCTGTACCAGGGCGTCACGCTCGGCGGCACGGGCAAAGAAAGCGGCAAGCGCCATCCGACGATCGGCAACAATGTCGTCATCTCTTCGGGGGCCAAGGTGCTCGGGTCGTTCACGATCGGCGACCACAGCAAGATCGGCGCGAACGCCGTCGTGCTTAGCGAAGTGCCGCCGTACAGCACCGTCGTCGGGCTGAAGGCCAGAGTCGTGAAGCAAAACGGCGTCAGCCTGAATAAGCTGGATCACGACAAACTGCCGGACCCGCTTATCGATATCATGACCAAGATGCAGGATGAGATCGCAAGCCTGCGCGAACAAGTGAATGAACTGAAGCAGGAGAACGCGCGCCTTGCGCGAGAGCAGCATGAAAGGGAGAAGATCGTCGCGTATGAACGAATCGGCGAAGGTTCAAATTTATAACACGATGACCCGGACCAAGGAACGGTTTGTTCCGCTGAAGCCCGGGCAAGTCAGCATGTACGTATGCGGACCGACGGTGTACGACTATATCCATATCGGGAACGCCCGGCCGGTTATCTTTTTCGACGTCGTGCACCGGTATTTGACGTTCCTCGGGTACGACGTGAAGTACGTCGTGAACTTCACGGACGTCGACGATAAGCTGATCCGCCGCGCCGCCGAACAGGGGACGACCGTAACCGAAGTCGCGGACAAATACATCCGGGCTTTCCTCGAAGACGAAGCGGCTCTGGGTGTCAAGCCGGCGACCGTCCACCCGAGAGTGACGGAGAACATTCCGGAGATCGTGTCCTTTATCGAGTCGCTGATCGCGGACGGGCACGCTTACGAGAGCGGCGGGGATGTGTTTTTCAACACGTTGTCGTTCCCGGAGTACGGGAAGCTGTCGCATCAGAAGCTTGAGGAGCTGCAGCACGGCATCCGGATCGAAGTCGACGAGCGCAAGAAGCATCCGCACGACTTCGTCCTGTGGAAGGCCGCGAAGCCCGGCGAGATCGCGTGGCCCAGCCCTTGGGGCGAAGGACGCCCGGGCTGGCATATCGAGTGTTCGGCGATGATCCGCAAATACTTGGGCGACACGATCGACATTCACGGCGGCGGCTTCGACCTGCCGTTCCCGCACCATGAGTGCGAGATCGCGCAGTCGGAATCGCTGACCGGCAAGCCTCTCGCCAAGTATTGGATGCATAACGGATATTTGAATCTCGGGCAGGAGAAAATGTCCAAATCGCTCGGCAACGTCGTCAACGTCCGCGATCTGCTGAAGAAGACGTCGGCGGAAGCGCTGCGGTTCGTCATGCTGTCCACGCATTACCGGAATCCGCTGAATTATCACGAGGAGTCGATCAAGCAGGCGGAGAACGCGCTGGAGCGCATCGGCAACTGCCTGGGCAACCTGCGGCACCGGATGGCGTCTCTCGCCCCGGACGGCGGCGCGATCGACGTGGAGACGGCGGAGCGGGTGACGGAAATCTGCCGGGCGTTCATGGACAAAATGAACGACGACTTCAATACGCCGGACGCGATCACGCAGTTGTTCGAGCTGGTGACGCTGACCAATCAGGTGCTGCAGCGTCCCGTCGTCACGCGGGCAACGCTGGAGCTGTTGGACGGCGCGTTCGCCGATTTCGACGCCGTGCTGGGCGTGCTGCCGAAGCCGGCCGTGGAGGCGGAAACTTTGGACGAAGAGATCGAGCGGCTTATTCAGGAGCGCCAGGAAGCGCGCAAAGCCAAAAACTGGGCGCGCGCGGACGAGATCCGCGACCTGCTGACGGCGAAAGGCATCGTGCTGGAGGATACGCCGCAGGGCGTACGGTGGAAGCGCAAATGAGCGTCGATCTGTTGTTGCCTTTCCCTCCCGGCAAGCGTCCCGACCTGATCCATCCGCTGGTGCTGGCTTACCTGGGGGACGCGGTGTACGAGATGTATGTCCGCCAGTATCTCATCTCGCAACCGAACCACAAGCCGGACCACCTGAATCGCGAAGCGGTCAAATGGGTATCGGCCAAAGCGCAAGCGCGTCTGCTGGAAGCGTGGAGGCCGTACCTGACGGAAGAAGAAGCCGATATCGCCCGGCGCGGCCGCAACGCCAAGTCGCAGCGGCAGCCGAAGAGCGCCCATGTGCTGGAGTACCGGGCCAGCACGGGATTCGAATGCCTGATCGGTTATTGGCACTTGACGGGGAGGACGGACCGGCTTGTCTCGATGCTGAAGCGGACGTTTGAAGACGGCTTGGCATGGCCGGGCGCCGCGGGGGACGAGGCGGCGGATCACGCTGCCGAACTGGATGACAAAGGTGGAGATCAATCGTGACTCAACACGAACAAGAATATATCGGCGGCCGCCACGCCGTGACGGAAGCGCTGCGGTCGGGGAGGTCGATCCATAAGCTGTTTGTCGCGGAAGGGGCCAGGGAGAGCTCGCTGCAGGCGCTGCTCGCCGAGGCGCGGAAGCAGGGCGTGCTGGTGCAGCAGGCCGACAAGCGCAAGCTGGATCAACTGGTGCCGGGGGTTCAGCACCAGGGCGTCGTCGCGCAGGCGGCCGCCTACCGTTATTTCGAATTGGACGAGCTGTTGGACCGGGCCCGCGAGTCCGGCCGGCCGCCGCTGCTCGTCGTCCTGGACGAGATCGAGGACCCGCATAATCTCGGGTCGATCCTGCGTACCGCGGACGCGGCGGGCGCTCACGGCGTGATCGTGCCGAAGCGGCGTTCCGCGGGACTGACCCAGACGGTCGCCAAAGTATCGGCGGGAGCGGTCGAATACATGCCGGTCGCCCGGGTGGCCAATCTCTCCCAGACGATCAAGCGGCTGAAGGAAGAAGGTTATTGGGTGGCCGGTTCCGACCTGTCCGCGCGGCAAGAAGCGTATGACGCGGACTTTACGGTCCCGCTGGCGATCGTCATCGGCAACGAAAACGCGGGAATCGGGCGGCTGGTAAGAGAATCGTGCGACTACCTCGTCAAGCTCCCGATGATGGGCCGGATTCAATCCCTCAACGCTTCGGTCGCCGCAGGAATTTTGCTGTACGAGGTCGTCCGCCAGAGGCGCGCGGCTTCCCGGGCGTAACGGCGGCTTGACGGCATGAAGGAGTACCTCATCGTCGACGGCTACAACATGATCGGCGCTTGGCCGGAGCTGCAGCGGTTGAAGGACGTCAGCCTGGAGGAGGCACGCGACCGGTTGATCGGAATGCTCGCCGATTACCAGGGATATTCCGGGATGAAGGTCACGGTCGTGTTCGACGCGCACTACGTGCCCGGCCGGGGAGGTCAGTACCGGCAGCACCGCGTCGAGGTGCTGTACACCCGGGAGAAGGAGACGGCGGACGAAGTGATCGAACGGCTGGTCCGGAACCTCAAGGGGCTGCGGAGGCACGTCTATGTGGCGACTTCCGACATGACGGAGCAGCACGTGACCTTCGGGCTCGGCGCGCTGCGGCTGCCGGCGGGGGAGCTTCTGACGAAAATACGGCTGGCGAGGCAGGAACTTGCCCGCAGGATCGAGGAGGAGCGGAATCGGCCGGGCGCGAATCGGCTGGACGGGCGGCTTGCGGAGGACATCCGGGAAAAGCTCGAGAGGTGGCGAAGGGGCGGACAGCCTTGAGCGGGGCCGTTCCTTGCGACGGCGATTGTAAATATTGCGATATATCCGGAAAATTTACATAATCGACCTTTTTTCGAGTTTGGATGGAAATCCCGTTGTTGACGATGTCAAATCCCTTCGAGTATACTTATTCTATCTTTTGCAGGTAGCCGCAGCCATACAGGCCGGAGGGATCGTTCGTGAGCGTGGACCTCAATGAGCTGAGAAAGCACGACTATGACCTCAAGACCGATGAAGAACTCGTCGATTTCGTCCGGGACGGCGACGGCTTGGCGTTAGAATACCTGATCAACAAGTATCGCAATTTCGTCCGGGCCAAGGCCAGATCGTATTTTCTCATCGGTGCGGATCGCGAGGACATCGTGCAGGAAGGCATGATCGGACTCTACAAGTGCATTCGCGACTTCAAGGGAGACAAGTTGGCCTCGTTTAAGGCATTCGCCGAACTATGCATTACCCGTCAGATTATTACCGCGATCAAAACGGCCACCCGACAGAAGCACATCCCGCTGAATTCGTATGTGTCGTTGGACAAGCCGATCTATGACGAAGATTCCGATCGAACCCTTCTGGATGTCATTTGCGGAACGCGAGTCAGCGATCCTGAGGAAATGATCATCAACCAGGAAGAATTCAGCGGACTCGAAGACAAGATGGGCGAACTGCTCAGCGACCTGGAGCGCAAGGTGTTGATGCTGTATCTTGACGGACGATCCTATCAGGAAATTGCGGTGGATCTGGATCGTCATGTCAAGTCGATCGACAACGCGCTGCAGCGGGTTAAACGCAAGCTGGAAAAATATTTGGAAGTTCGGGAATGACAGAGAGGGAGAGAAGCCGGAGGATACTCCGGTTTTTTTATATTTTGGAGTCGGACCGGGCCGCAAGCGGGCCAACCTGCACATTCAAGAAGCGAGAAAAGGTTCGCCCGCACGGCGGAAACGCCTGTGAAGGCGCGGCCATTGAGCGGGCGGAGTCCGGAACGGCGATGTTCAAGGCGCGTGAGACGCAAACGGACAACGCTGGGGTTAGAAGAAAGCGGGAACGTTTATAATGGAGATAGGGTTGCTATAAGGCGGCGGGACCGGACGCACACCGGCGCGGCACCGGGCCGCCGCCAGGCAAAAACTGACGGACGCCTCGCTCGCCGCTTCTCCTTGACACTGCCGGATACGTTGTGCTAAAGTGACTTAGTGACCCATTTTGCATGGGGTTTTTTTGCACGATCAAATATTTGGTTGCGTCGTCTATGCCGATCGGAACGGCGAGAGATTTGGCGCTGCGCGAGAGAACCATGTGCAAGCAGGCGGGCGTTAAGCGCGCCGAGTGGATCAGAGTCGTTGACCGGCATCGGCCGGGATCTGGGGGTGTAAACCGTGGCATTTCTGGCAAGCGTGAAACGGGGATTCGGATCGGCGTTTTCGTTCGTGTCCGAAAGCATCGGTGAACTGAAGAAGGTCAAGTGGCCGACCCGCAAGGAATTGGTGAGTTACACGACTGTCGTATTGGTTTCCGTCGCGTTCGTCACCGTTTACTTCTGGGGGCTGGACTCGATCATCTCTTGGTTGCTGCGTTTGGCGTTCGAATGATAGGAGATCGCATCGCTATGGAGAAAAGATGGTACGTCGTTCATACTTACTCGGGGTACGAAAACAAGGTCAAGGCGAACTTGGAGAAACGCGTCGAGTCGATGAACATGCAGGACAAGATCTTCCGCGTGCTGGTGCCGATGGAAGAAGAGGTTGTCAACAAAGACGGCAAGAAAAAAACCGTCATGCGCAAGGTGTATCCGGGTTACGTGCTGGTCGAAATGATCCAGACGGACGATTCGTGGTACGTCGTTCGCAACACGCCGGGCGTCACCGGGTTTGTCGGTTCTACGGGTTCCGGTTCCAAGCCGACCCCCTTGCTTCCTGAGGAAGTGGACCAAATTCTCAAGCACATGGGTATCGAGGATCCGAAGCCGAAGATCGACTTCGAGCTGAAGGAATCGGTACGCGTCATGACCGGGCCGTTCGCGAACTTCGTCGGCACGATCGAAGAAATTATCGCGGACAAACACAAGCTTAAGGTTCATGTGAACATGTTCGGCAGGGAAACCCCGCTTGAATTGGAAGTCAATCAAGTGGAAAAAATATAACGCTTGTCCGGAGCGGAACGCCCGGCCGCGCGTCGTAGAGGTTTCCGGGCGGACGGCTCTTAGGAGCCGGGCGTCCGCAGTGGGAGGGAGACCATCCCGTCATACCACATTACGGCAAGGAGGTGTCTCACATGGCAAAAAAAGTCATCAAAGTGGTAAAACTGCAGATTCCTGCAGGCAAAGCGAATCCGGCGCCGCCGGTTGGTCCGGCTCTCGGTCAAGCAGGCGTGAACATCATGGCTTTCTGTAAAGAGTTCAACGCTCGTACGGCCGATCAAGCGGGTCTGATCATCCCGGTTGAAATCACCGTATTCGAAGACCGTTCGTTCACGTTCGTGACCAAAACTCCGCCGGCAGCGGTACTGCTTCGCGTTGCGGCCGGTATCGAGAAAGGTTCGGGCGAACCGAACAAGAAGAAAGTGGCTACGGTTAAACGCGCGAAAATTCGCGAGATCGCCGAGCAAAAAATGCCTGACCTGAATGCGGCATCCGTCGAAGCGGCAATGCGCATGGTCGAAGGTACGGCCCGCAGCATGGGCGTTGTAATCGAAGACTGATCGGGGAGCTGCATGCCCGATCGAGCGGCGCCGGCTGCGGCTGACGCCGAGTGGGAGGGTAAACCCGTTATCACCACATGAAGGAGGACACGGTATCATGCCGAAACGCGGTAAGAAATATCAAGAAGCGGCGAAGCTGATCGATGCCGACGCGCTCTACGAAGCGTCGGAAGCGATCGAGCTGGTGAAAAAAGCCGCAACGGCCAAGTTTGATGAAACCGTGGAAGTGGCGATCCGTCTGGGCGTCGATCCGCGCAAGCAGGATCAAAACGTTCGCGGCGTAGTCGTTCTTCCGAACGGTACGGGCAAAACGAAGCGCGTGCTCGTATTTGCCAAAGGCGAAAAAGCCAAAGAAGCGGAACAGGCTGGCGCTGATTATGTCGGCGATCAAGACCTGATCAACAAAATTCAACAAGGCTGGTTCGAATTCGACGTCTGCGTAGCTACGCCGGATATGATGAGCGAAGTCGGTAAGCTCGGTCGTCTGCTCGGGGGCAAAGGCCTCATGCCGAACCCGAAAGCGGGCACGGTTACGTTTGACGTAGCGAACGCAGTCAAAGAAATCAAAGCCGGTAAAATCGAGTATCGTCTCGACAAAGCCGGTCAAATCCACGCGCCGATCGGTAAAGTTTCCTTCGAGGCCGAAAAGCTTCAAGAAAACTTCAAAGCGCTGATCGAAGCGATCGTTCGCGCGAAACCGGCTGCGGCGAAAGGCGTTTACCTGAAGAACATCGCCATCTCTTCCACGATGGGTCCGGCCGTCCGCGTGAACGCGCAAGCCTATCGTTGATCGTCAATTGGAAGCCATTTTCGATTGACGCATGGAACGCTGTGTGATATGATTCTTTGGGTCTTTTAGAATCGAATACAGAACCGTAGACAGCAGGTGCCGCTTGCGGCTTAATATCCCGCCGAGGTGTTCGAATAGATCGTTTTTCATGTTTTTGTTGAAGAACGGAGCGCCTTCGTAGATGTCTACGGAGGCTTTTCTTTTTGCCGGAAGGAGAAAAGCCCGAGTATGTCGTTCGAGCACGGCCATTAAGGAACAGGAGGTGTGCAACGTGGCAAACGCTAAAATCATCGCTCAAAAAGAACAGGCTGTCCAGGAAGTCGCTGCGAAACTGCGGGAGAGCTCCTGCACGATCGTCGCCGATTACCGCGGTCTGAACGTGAAGCAAGTAACCGAACTGCGCCGTCAGTTGCGCGAGGCGGGCGTGGAATTCGCCGTTTTGAAAAACACGCTGATTCGCCGCGCGACGGCACAAACCGAGCTGACGGAGCTGGACCCGGTTCTGACGGGTCCGACGGCTGTGGCATTCAGCAAATCGGATGTCGTGGCCGCCGCGAAAATCATCTCGGAATTCGCGAAGAAAAACGACAAGCTGTCCGTTAAAGGCGGCGTTGTCGAAGGTCGCGTCGTTGACGCGGCGCAAATCAAAGCGCTGGCCGATCTGCCGTCCCGCGAGGGTCTGCTGTCGATGCTGCTCAGCGTTCTGCAAGCGCCGATCCGCAACTTCGCGCTGGCTGTCAAAGCCGTTGCCGAAAAGCAAGAAGGCGCTCAAGCTTAATCCGGCAAGTTAAATCGATTCCCATATAAACGGAGGGTAAACTCATGTCCAAAGAGCAAATCTTGGAAGCCATTAAAGGTATGACCGTTCTGGAACTGAACGAACTGGTCAAAGCAATTGAAGAAGAATTCGGCGTAACGGCCGCTGCACCGGTAGCGGTTGTTGCAGGCGGCGCGGCTGCTGCCGAAGTGGCCGAGCAATCGGAGTTCGACGTCATCCTGGCGGATGCCGGCGCTTCGAAAATCAACGTGATCAAAGTTGTTCGCGAGCTGACGGGCCTGGGCCTGAAAGAAGCGAAAGAAGTCGTCGACAACGCTCCGAAGCCGATTAAAGAAAAAGTATCCAAAGAAGAAGCCGAAGCTATCAAAGCGAAGCTCGAAGAAGCTGGCGCGAAAGTCGAAGTCAAGTAATCAACGCGAGGCTCCCTGGTATAAGCAGGGGGCCTCGCTTTTTGGCCGGTCGGCCGGATAGTCGATGCGGAAGGAAGGTTCGGATATGGCGGATCACTACTATACGCAAAACCCCGGGGCGGCACGGGATGAGCGGACAATCGACATCGCCGTTCGGGGGATATCGCTGCGGCTGACGACGGACAGCGGCGTTTTCTCGAAGGGCGGTTTGGATTACGGCAGCCGGTTTTTGATCGAATGCCTGGAGTGGAGTCCCGGCGCGCGGGTGCTGGATGTCGGCTGCGGCTACGGGCCGATCGGTCTGGCTGTGGCCAAGCTGGACCCGTCCGCGCGCGTAACGATGCTGGATATTAACGAGCGGGCGGTCGAACTGGCGCGGCGCAACGCCCGATCGAACGGACTGCCGAACGCCGAGGCGCTGGCGAGCGACCGGTTGTCTGCGGTGGCCGGGCGCGAGTTCGACGTCGTCGTAACGAATCCGCCGATCCGGGCCGGCAAGTCGGTCGTGCATGCCATTTTCGAGGAAGCCCGCGATAAGCTCGTTCCGGGCGGATCGCTGTGGATCGTCATTCAGAAGAAACAGGGAGCTCCTTCGGCCAAAGCGAGATTGGAAGAGCTGTACGCCTCGGTCGAAGAGGTGGGCAAGGACAAAGGATACCGGGTATTTAAGGCGATAAAATAAAGTTGACTCGCCAGATTGTATGTGATACTATTATGTAATGTCAGCATTAAGATGGGCTCATTGTCTTTACCGTACTAAAATGTCAATAGGGCTCTGCAAATTTGTGAATAATTTTGCGATCTATCGTATACTGGATGGGTTTTAGGGATAATCTGTAAGCTGGGTTATCCTCTTTGAAACCCGTGCTTTCTTTTTTGCTTTTTTTGTGGGTTTTTGTAGGGTGGAGTTGCTCGTCCTTCGGGCCGGGCTTCAAGGCTTTTTAGTAGATGTAAGGGGTGAAGAGAAGTTGGCTGGACAACTTGCTCGATTTGGTCGTCGCTATCGGAGGACGTATGCGCGGATTAATGAGGTGCTCGAAGTTCCCAACCTCATTGAGATCCAAAAGAAATCCTATCAGGGATTTCTTGACGAGGGTCTGCGCGAGATGTTGCAGGACATTTCCCCGATTCAGGACTTCACGGGGAATTTGTCGCTGGAGTTTATCGACTATAGCCTCGGCGAGCCCAAGTACGATGTCGACGAGTCGAAGGAACGCGACGTAACCTACGCGGCGCCTCTGCGTGTGAAGGTTCGCCTGATCAACCACGAGACGGGCGAGGTAAAAGAGCAAGAAGTGTTCATGGGCGATTTTCCGTTGATGACCGAGACCGGCACGTTCATCATCAACGGCGCCGAACGCGTCATTGTCAGTCAGCTTGTGCGCTCTCCGAGTGTCTATTTCAGCACGAAAATCGACAAAAACGGCAAAAAGAGCTACACGGCGACGGTTATTCCGAACCGCGGGGCTTGGTTGGAGCTGGAGACGGACGCCAAGGACATCATCTATGTCCGGATCGACCGCACCCGTAAAATTCCGGTGACCGTGTTGCTTCGCGCGCTCGGCTTCGGCACGGATGCCGAAATCATCGACCTGCTCGGCGATGACGAGTACATCCGCAACACGCTGGAGAAGGACAACACCGACTCGACGGAGAAAGCGCTGATCGAGATTTACGAGCGTCTCCGCCCGGGCGAGCCGCCGACGCTGGAAAACGCGAAAAACCTGCTGATCGCCCGCTTCTTCGATCCGAAGCGCTACGATCTGGCGAACGTCGGCCGCTACAAGATCAACAAAAAGCTGCACATCAAGAACCGTCTGTTCAACCAACGTCTTGCCGAGACGCTGGTGAATCCGAAGACGGGCGAGATTATTGCGGAAGCCGGTCAGGTTGTCGACCGCCGCCTGCTGGACGAGATTCTTCCGGCTCTCGAGAGCGATGTCGGCTTCGTGCAATACAAGGTGTCCGGGGGTGTGCTCGACAACGAGACGATTCCCGTTCAATGCATCTCGATTTTCTCGCCGCTTGAAGACGGCAAGGTGATCAAGGTCATCGCCAACGGCGGCATCGACAAATCGGTCAAACATATTACGCCGGCGGATATCATTTCGTCGATCAACTACTTTATCAATCTGCTGCACGGCGTCGGCAGCACGGACGACATCGACCACTTGGGCAACCGTCGTCTGCGCTCCGTCGGCGAACTGCTGCAGAATCAGTTCCGGATCGGTCTGTCCCGGATGGAGCGCGTCGTTCGCGAACGCATGTCGATCCAGGACGCCAATCTCATTACGCCGCAGGCGCTCATCAACATCCGCCCGGTTATCGCGGCGATCAAGGAGTTCTTCGGCAGCTCGCAGCTCTCGCAGTTTATGGATCAGACGAACCCGCTTGCCGAACTGACGCACAAGCGCCGTCTGTCCGCGCTCGGACCCGGCGGTCTGACGCGGGAACGCGCGGGCTTCGAGGTTCGCGACGTTCACCACTCCCACTACGGACGGATGTGCCCGATCGAGACGCCGGAGGGCCCGAATATCGGTCTCATCAACTCGTTGTCCACGTTCGCGCGGATCAACGAATACGGATTTATCGAGGCGCCGTACCGCTGGGTCGATCCGAAGACGGGCCGGGTAACCGACCAGATCGCCTATTTGACGGCGGACGAAGAAGACAACTACGTCATCGCGCAGGCGAACGCCGAGCTGGACGAAGAAGGACGGTTCGTGCAGGAGAACGTCATCGTGCGCTTCAAGGACGACATCCTGACGCTGCCGCGCGAGCGCGTCGACTACATGGACGTCTCGCCGAAGCAAGTCGTCTCCGTGGCGACCGCGCTGATTCCGTTCCTTGAGAACGACGACTCCAACCGTGCGCTCATGGGTTCGAACATGCAGCGCCAGGCGGTTCCGCTGCTCGTTCCGGAAGCTCCGCTTGTCGGCACGGGTATGGAGCACAAAGCCGCCAAGGATTCCGGCGTCTGCGTCGTGGCGAAGTATGACGGCGTCGTCGAGCGCGTCACGGCGAACGAGGTATGGGTGCGCCGCCAGGAGACGATCGACGGACGCGTCGTGAACGGCGACATCACCAAGTACCGCTTGCACAAGTTTATGCGTTCCAACCAGGGAACGTGTATCAACCAGCGCCCGATCGTCCGCAAGGGCGAAGTCGTCAAAGTCGGCGACATTCTCGCGGACGGACCGTCCACCGAGATGGGCGAGCTCGCGCTCGGCCGCAACGTGCTCGTCGCGTTTATGACATGGGAAGGCTACAACTACGAAGACGCGATCCTGCTGAGCGAGAAGCTGGTGAAGGAAGACGTCTATACGTCGATTCATATCGAAGAATACGAGTCCGAAGCGCGCGACACGAAGCTCGGACCGGAAGAGATTACGCGCGACATCCCGAACGTGGGCGAAGACGCGCTCAAGAATCTGGATGAGCGCGGCATTATCCGCGTCGGCGCGGAGATCAGCGCAGGGGACATCCTCGTCGGCAAAGTTACGCCGAAGGGCGTCACCGAGCTGACGGCGGAAGAACGCCTGCTGCACGCGATCTTCGGCGAGAAGGCGCGCGAAGTGCGCGACACGAGCCTGCGCGTGCCCCACGGCACCGACGGCATCGTCGTCGACGTCAAGGTGTTCACCCGCGAGAACGGCGACGAACTGCCTCCGGGCGTCAACCAGCTCGTCCGCGTCTACATCGCGCAGAAACGGAAAATTTCCGAAGGCGACAAGATGGCCGGACGCCACGGAAACAAAGGGGTTATCGCACGGATTTTGCCGGAGGAAGACATGCCGTTCCTGCCGGACGGCACGCCGGTTCAGGTCGTGCTGAACCCGCTGGGCGTCCCGTCGCGGATGAACATCGGTCAGGTGCTGGAGGTTCACCTCGGCATGGCGGCCCGCTTGCTGGGCATTCACACGGCGACCCCGGTCTTCGACGGAGCCCGCGAGGACGACGTGTTCGACACGATGGAAGAAGCCGGCATGCAGCGCAACGGCAAAACGATTCTGTACGACGGCCGGACAGGCGAACCGTTCGAGCGCGAAGTCACGGTCGGGGTGATGTACATGATCAAGCTGGCGCACATGGTCGACGACAAAATCCACGCCCGTTCCACCGGTCCGTACTCGCTCGTTACCCAGCAGCCGCTGGGCGGTAAAGCGCAGTTCGGCGGCCAGCGGTTCGGGGAGATGGAGGTATGGGCGCTCGAAGCGTACGGAGCCGCTTATACCCTGCAGGAAATTCTCACCGTCAAGTCCGACGACGTCGTCGGACGCGTTAAGACATACGAAGCGATCGTCAAAGGCGAGAACGTGCCGGAGCCGGGCGTTCCGGAGTCGTTCAAAGTCTTGATCAAGGAATTGCAAAGCTTGGGCATGGACGTCAAAATCCTCGCCGGCAACGAAGAAGAAATCGAAATGAAAGAGCTGGATGACGAGGACGACGCAGGCAGCGACAAGCTGAACCTGAACCTCGAAGGCGCGGAAGTCGGAGTCGAGTAAGCCAACAGCATTTCAGTCGGGAGGGTTGCTCCTTGTTAGACGTTAACAACTTTGAGTTTATGAAAATCGGTCTGGCATCTCCGGACAAAATCCGGTCCTGGTCGCGCGGCGAAGTGAAAAAGCCGGAGACGATCAACTACCGGACGCTGAAGCCGGAGAAAGAAGGCTTGTTCTGCGAAAAAATCTTCGGGCCGACGAAGGACTGGGAGTGCCACTGCGGCAAGTACAAGCGCGTGCGCTACAAAGGCGTCGTGTGCGACCGCTGCGGCGTCGAAGTTACCCGCCAGAAGGTTCGCCGCGAGCGCATGGGCCATATCGAACTGGCCGCGCCGGTCTCGCACATCTGGTATTTCAAGGGCATCCCGAGCCGGATGGGCCTGGCACTCGACATGTCGCCGCGCTCCCTCGAGGAGATCATCTACTTCGCGTCGTATGTCGTGACCGATCCCGGCGATACGCCGCTGGAGAAGAAGCAACTGCTCTCGGAAAAAGAATACCGCAGCTACCGCGAGAAATACGGCTACGCGTTCCAGGCGGGCATGGGCGCCGAAGCGGTTAAAAAGCTCCTGCAGGAAATCGACATCGAACGCGAAGTCGAAATGCTGAAGGAAGAGCTGAAAACCGCCCAAGGCCAGCGCCGCAACCGGGCGATCAAACGCCTCGAAGTCATGGAGGCGTTCCGCAATTCCGGCAACCGTCCGGAATGGATGGTGCTGGACGTGCTGCCGGTTATCCCGCCGGAGCTTCGTCCGATGGTGCAGCTGGACGGCGGACGCTTCGCAACGTCCGACCTGAACGACCTGTACCGCCGCGTCATCAACCGGAACAACCGTCTGAAGCGCCTGCTCGATCTGGGTGCTCCGGACATCATCGTGCAAAACGAGAAGCGCATGCTCCAGGAAGCCGTGGACGCGCTGATCGACAACGGCCGCCGCGGCCGCCCGGTAACGGGTCCCGGCAACCGTCCGCTCAAGTCGCTCAGCCACATGCTGAAAGGTAAGCAAGGCCGCTTCCGTCAAAACCTGCTCGGCAAACGCGTCGACTATTCCGGACGTTCCGTTATCGTCGTCGGCCCGAGCCTCAAGATGTACCAGTGCGGCCTGCCGAAGGAAATGGCGCTGGAGCTGTTCAAGCCGTTCGTGATGAAGGAGCTCGTCAACAAAGGGCTTGCGCACAACATCAAGAGCGCCAAGCGCAAGGTCGAGAGAGTCAGCCCCGAAGTCTGGGACGTGCTGGAGGAAGTCATCAAGGAGCATCCGGTTCTGCTGAACCGCGCTCCGACGCTTCACCGCCTCGGTATCCAGGCGTTCGAGCCGATTCTGGTCGAAGGCCGCGCCATCAAGCTGCACCCGCTCGTCTGTACGGCGTACAACGCCGACTTCGACGGCGACCAGATGGCCGTTCACGTGCCGCTGTCGGCGGAAGCGCAAGCGGAAGCCCGCATCCTCATGCTGGCCGCCGGCAACATCCTGAACCCGAAGGACGGCAAACCTGTCGTTACGCCTTCGCAGGACATGGTCCTCGGCAGCTTCTATCTGACGATGGACAATCCGGAGGCGGAAGGTACGGGTCTTGTGTTCCGCACGACGCACGAAGCGATCAGCGCGTACCAGCGCGGCATCGCGTCGCTGCACGCGCGCATCGCGATTCCGGCCAAGGCGCTGAACAAAACGTCGTTCACGGAACGCCAGCAAAAAGCTTTGCTCGTGACGACGATCGGCAAAATTATTTTCAACGAAATATTCCCGAGCGACTTCCCGTACCTCAACGAGGCGACGAAGACCAACCTGTTGAACGGAACGCCGGATGAATATTTCATCTTCGAAAAAGGCGCGAACATCCAGGAGTTTATCCGGAAAGCCCCTGTCAGAGGCTCTGTCGGCAAAGACTTCCTCGGAGCGATTATCGCCGAGTGCTTCCGTCGCTACCAGACGATGGAGACGTCGATCATTCTAGACAAAATCAAGCAAAACGGCTTTACGTATTCGACCCGCGCGGGGATTACGGTTGCGGTCGCGGACGTTGTCGTGCCGCAGGAGAAAGCCCGCATCCTGAAAGAATCCGACGAGAAAGTCCGCGCGGTTACGAATCAGTTCCGCCGCGGTCTGATCACCGACGAGGAGCGCTACGACCGCGTCATCGCGATCTGGGGCAAAGCGAAGGACGAAATCACGGACATCCTGATGAAGTCCCTCGACAAGTTCAATTCGATCAACATGATGGTCGAGTCCAAAGCGCGGGGTAACAAATCGCAGATCACGCAGCTGGGCGGCATGCGCGGACTGATGGCGACGCCGACCGGCCGGATCTACGAGCTTCCGATTCGCTCGAACTTCCGCGAAGGCCTGACGGTCCTGGAGTACTTCATCTCCACCCACGGCGCGCGGAAAGGTCTCGCCGACACCGCCCTGCGTACGGCCGACTCGGGTTATCTGACCCGCCGTCTGGTCGACGTCGCGCAGGACGTCATCGTCCGCGAGGAGGACTGCGGTACGGACAAAGGTTTCGTCGTCGGCAAAATCCACGACGGCAAAGAGGTTATCGAGGATTTGTACGACCGGATCGAAGGCCGCTACGCGTTCGAGACGGTCAAACACCCGGAGACGGGCGAAATCATCGTCCGCCGCAACGAGCTGATCGACTCGGCGATTGCCGACGCCATCGTCAAGGCGGGCATCGAAAAGATCCAGATTCGATCGGTGCTTAGCTGCCGCACGCGCCACGGCGTCTGCAAAAAATGCTACGGCCGGAACCTGGCGACGGGCAAATTCGTCGAGATCGGCGAAGCGGTCGGCATTATCGCGGCGCAGTCCATCGGCGAGCCCGGCACGCAGTTGACGATGCGTACGTTCCACACCGGGGGCGTCGCGGGCGACGACATCACCCAAGGTTTGCCGCGTATCCAGGAGCTGTTCGAGGCGCGCAACCCGAAAGGCCAGGCGATGATCTCCGAAATCGACGGCGTCGTGAAGGAAATCCGCGAAGCGAAGGATCGCCGCGAGATCGTCATCGAAGGCGAAGCGGAATCCAAAGTGTACGCGGTGCCATACGGTTCCCGTCTGCGTGTCCTGGTCGGCCAGACGATCGAGGCGGGCGACGAGCTGACGGACGGTTCGATCGATCCGAAAGAAATGCTCCGCATCAAAGGCATCCGCGGCGTGCAGAACTACATCCTTCAGGAAGTTCAGCGCGTCTACCGGAACCAGGGCGTAGAAATTAACGACAAGCACATCGAGGTCATGATCCGGCAGATGCTCCGCAAAATCCGGATCGTCGACAGCGGCGACACCAAGCTGCTGCCGGGCTCCTTCGTCGATATGCACGAGTACGAGAGCGCGAACCGCGAGGCGCTTCTGGCAGGCCGCGAGCCGGCCGTCGCCAAACCGGTTCTGCTCGGGATTACCAAGGCGTCGCTGGAGACGGATTCGTTCCTGTCGGCGGCCTCCTTCCAAGAGACGACTCGCGTGTTGACCGACGCCGCGATCAAGGGCAAGGTCGATCAACTGCTCGGACTCAAGGAGAACGTCATTATCGGCAAGCTGATTCCGGCCGGAACCGGCATGAATCGCTACCGCAGCATCAAGGTCATCGATCCGAACGTGCCGGAGGAACCGCAGCAGGATGCGGAACCGGAGGCCGTTGCGGTCGAGATGTGATAGAAGCCGCGTCCGGGCCGTCATCGCCAAGCACGGGGATGGCGGCTTCGGCTATGCGCCGCGAATACGGGAAATGCCGCAAAGGATCGAAGCGTGTCGCCATGTCCCGAAGGGCGGCAACGCGCGTTCGGCGGCCCGGATGACCCATGATTTGGCGGATGGAGGACGGGCGAAACAACCGTCGAGTGCTTCTTGACACTGCGATCGCCAGATGCTAATATATCGAAGTGTGCCTGTATGCGAGCCATTTGCGTTGGGAGATGTTGACGATTGTTAGAACATCTGAAGCAAGCTGCCCAATTGTCGATCGGCACCAAGCAGACTACCAAGGTAGTCGAAGAAGGCAAGGCGAGCGAAGTGTTCATCGCCAAGGATGCAGATCCGCGCCTTACGAGTAAGATCGTAAGCCTGTGTAAGAAAACGGGAATCCCCATTGTGTACGCCGAAAGCATGAAGCAGCTCGGAAGAGCCTGCGGCATCGACGTTGGCGCGGCGATGGCGGCTATCGTTAAGACGGAACCATGAAGGATTTGGCGGTTGGCCGGTCAAGTTCGGACAACTGTACAAAGCCTTTCCTTTTGTCTCGCAGCGAACACCTGGATCTGTGGACTTGAAGAAGAGCACGTTGAATCGATATTTCCGCATGGAAGGAGGAGCCCAAATGCCAACGATTAACCAGCTCGTACGCAAGGGCCGTCAGGCGAAAGTCGTCAAATCGAAATCGCCGGCTCTGCAAAAAGGGTTCAACGCCCTGAAACGCGAACAAACCAACCTGAGCGCTCCGCAAAAACGCGGCGTCTGCACTCGTGTTGGCACGATGACCCCGAAGAAGCCGAACTCCGCTCTTCGGAAATATGCCCGTGTGCGCTTGACCAACAAAGTCGAGGTCACGGCTTATATCCCGGGAATCGGCCACAACCTGCAGGAGCACAGCGTCGTGTTGATTCGCGGCGGCCGGGTTAAAGACCTGCCGGGTGTCCGTTACCACATCGTTCGCGGTGCGCTGGATACGGCGGGCGTGAACAACCGGATGCAAGGCCGTTCCAAATACGGAGCGAAACGTCCGAAAGCCGCTAAAAAATAAGCGGCCGGCGTGAAGTTCGACCTTATCCAGGTTTGAACATGAGCAGAAAGGGGGATAACTATGCCACGTAAAGGTCCTGTTCCGAAGCGCGACGTGCTGCCGGATCCGATCTACAACAGCAAGCTGGTGACTCGTCTCATCAACCGCCTGATGATCGACGGCAAGCGCGGTGTTGCGCAGAGCATTCTGTATAACGCATTCGAGAAGGTGAAAGAACGCACCGGACGCGATCCGATGGAAGTGTTCGAAGCCGCTCTGAAAAACATCATGCCGGTTCTCGAGGTTAAAGCCCGCCGGGTAGGCGGCGCGAACTATCAAGTGCCGATCGAGGTTAAACCGGACCGCCGCGTGTCGCTCGGCCTCCGCTGGCTGGTCAACTACGCTCGCCTGCGCGGGGAGAAAACGATGGAAGAGCGTCTGGCGAACGAGATCATCGACGCTAGCAACAGCACCGGCGCATCTGTCAAAAAACGCGAAGACACGCACAAAATGGCAGAAGCGAACAAAGCGTTTGCTCACTACCGCTGGTAATCTTGAGAGGAGACACAACTATGCCCAGAGAGTTCTCCTTAAAAGACACGCGTAATATCGGGATCATGGCTCACATCGATGCCGGCAAGACCACCACGACGGAACGGATTCTGTTCTATACGGGCCGTACCCACAAAATCGGCGAAGTGCACGAAGGCGCTGCGACGATGGACTGGATGGAGCAAGAACAGGAGCGCGGAATCACGATTACGTCCGCCGCTACGACTTGCCAATGGAAAGGTCACCGGATCAACATCATCGATACCCCGGGACACGTCGACTTCACGGTAGAAGTCGAACGCTCCCTGCGCGTGTTGGACGGAGCAGTAGGCGTATTCAGCGCCAAAGAAGGCGTTGAGCCGCAGTCCGAGACGGTATGGCGTCAAGCTGACCGCTACGGCGTTCCGCGGATCGCATACGTCAACAAAATGGATATCATCGGGGCGGACTTCCTGTCCGTTATCGATCAGATGCGCGACCGCCTGAAAGCGAACGCTGTCGCCATCCAATTGCCGATCGGCGCCGAAGCCGATTTCGTCGGCATCATCGACCTGATCGAGCAATGCGCCTATATCTACAAAGACGATCTCGGCAAAGAGATCGAGCGTACGGAGATTCCGGAGGAGTACAAAGCGAAAGCCGAAGAACTCCGCACGGAACTCGTCGAGAAGGTTGCCGAGCTGGACGAAGAGCTGATGCTCAAGTACCTCGAAGGCGAAGAGATCACCAAAGAGGAACTGAAAGCGACGCTGCGCAAAGGTGTCTGCGAAGTGAAAATCTTCCCGGTCATCTGCGGCTCTTCGTACAAAAACAAAGGGGTTCAGCTCATGCTGGACGCCGTCATCGAATACCTGCCTTCTCCGGTGGACGTCCCGGATATCAAGGGCGTTCTGGAAGACGGCACCGAAGTTACGCGCAAGTCGGCTGACGATCAACCGTTCGCCGCGCTGGCGTTCAAAATCGCGACCGACCCGTATGTCGGCCGGCTGACGTTCATTCGCGTATATTCCGGCGTTCTGAACTCCGGTTCCTACGTGCTGAATGCCACCAAAGGCAAGCGCGAACGGATCGGACGGATTCTCCAGATGCACGCGAACCACCGTCAGGAGATCAGCGAAGTGTACGCGGGCGATATCGCTGCGGCCGTAGGCCTGAAGGATACGATCACCGGCGATACGCTGTGCGACGAGAAACATCCGGTTATCCTGGAATCGATGAACTTCCCGGAACCGGTTATCTCCATCGCGGTCGAGCCGAAAGCCAAAGCCGACCAAGACAAAATGGCCAACGCGCTGTCCAAACTCGCCGAAGAAGACCCGACCTTCCGCTTCTATACGGATGAGGAAACCGGGCAGACGATCATCCAAGGGATGGGCGAGCTCCATCTGGAGATCATCGTCGACCGTATGCTTCGCGAGTTCAAAGTGGAGACGAACGTCGGCAAGCCGCAAGTCGCTTACCGCGAGACGTTCCGCAAATCTGCGCAAGTCGAAGGCAAGTTCGTTCGCCAGTCCGGCGGCCGCGGTCAATACGGCCACGTCTGGATCGAATTCGAACCGCTGGAGCCGGGTACCGGCTTCGTGTTCGAGAACAAAATCGTCGGCGGCGTAGTACCGAAAGAATATATCGCACCGGTACAAGCCGGTATCGAAGAAGCGATGAAAAACGGCGTTCTCGCCGGATTCCCGCTCGTCGATATCAAAGCCACGATCTTCGACGGATCTTACCATGACGTCGACTCCAGCGAGATGGCGTTCAAAATCGCCGGTTCGTTGGCGCTCAAAGCGGCTAAGGACAAATGTAATCCTGTGCTGCTCGAGCCGATCATGAAAGTCGAAGTAACCGTTCCGGAGGAGTATATGGGCGACGTAATGGGCGACCTGAACTCCCGCCGGGGCCGCATCGAGGGCATGGACTCCCGTGCGGGCGCGCAAATCATCCGCGCGAAAGTTCCGCTGTCCGAGATGTTCGGTTATTCCACGACACTGCGTTCGCGTACGCAAGGCCGCGGCGTGTACTCGATGGAAATCTCCCACTATGAAGAAGTGCCGAAGTCTATTGCCGATGAAATCATCGCAAAGAAACAAGGCGCTTAATCTAATAATCCTATTCCGAGGAGGAATCGATTCGAATGGCAAAGGCAAAGTTTGAACGTACAAAGCCTCACGTTAACATCGGTACGATCGGTCACGTCGACCACGGCAAAACGACGCTGACGGCTGCAATCACCACGGTTTTGGCGAAAAAATACGGCGGTAATGCCGTTGCTTTCGACCAAATCGACAAAGCTCCGGAAGAACGCGAACGCGGTATCACGATCTCCACGGCACACGTTGAGTACGAGACGGCAAACCGTCACTACGCTCACGTTGATTGCCCGGGACACGCCGACTACGTTAAAAACATGATCACCGGTGCTGCGCAAATGGACGGCGCGATCCTCGTCGTATCCGCTGCGGACGGCCCGATGCCGCAAACTCGCGAGCACATCCTGCTCTCCCGCCAAGTAGGCGTTCCGTACATCGTCGTATTCCTGAACAAATGCGACGTGGTTGAGGACGAAGAGCTGCTGGAACTGGTTGAGATGGAAGTTCGCGACCTGCTGAACGAATACGAGTTCCCGGGCGACGAAACGCCGATCATTCGCGGTTCCGCTCGCGAAGCTCTGCAAAATCCGGACGGCGAATGGGCTCAAAAAATCGTCGAGCTGTTCGAGGCAATCGACTCCTACATCCCGACGCCTGAGCGTGACATTGACAAGCCGTTCCTCATGCCGGTCGAGGACGTATTCACGATCACGGGCCGCGGTACGGTTGCTACGGGCCGCGTAGAGCGTGGTACGGTCAAAGTCGGCGACGAGGTCGAAATCGTTGGTCTGAACGAAGAAACTCGCAAAACGGTTGTTACGGGCGTTGAAATGTTCCGCAAACTGCTTGACTCCGCTCAAGCGGGCGACAACATCGGCGCGCTGCTCCGTGGCGTAGACCGCAAAGACATCGAGCGCGGACAAGTTCTGGCGAAAGTCGGTTCCGTTAAACCGCACACGAACTTCACGTCGCAAATCTATGTCCTGACCAAAGAAGAGGGCGGTCGTCATAAGCCTTTCTTCTCCGGCTACCGTCCGCAGTTCTACTTCCGGACGACCGACGTTACGGGCATCATCACGCTGCCGGAAGGCACCGAGATGGTTATGCCGGGCGACAACGTTACGGTATCCGTTGAGCTGATCTCGCCGATCGCTATCGAAGAGGGCACTCGCTTCGCGATCCGCGAAGGCGGCCGTACGGTTGGCGCTGGCGCCGTTGCTACGATCACGAAATAATTTGCCTGACGGCAGATTCGCAAACCGCACCTTCGGGTGCGGTTTGTTTTATGTTTGAAGAAAAGTATCCTTATATATGTAGAAACAGCTTCAACCGGGGGCAAGAACGGCCCGTCTTCCCCGAAACCGAAATATCCGCTTGCTTTTGCCCAGCGTTTTTAATATAATAGTGAACGTTGGTCTGTGACAGCGATGATGCGGGAGGTTGCCGACACACCCGGCCCCTTTGCCATAGGGGGCGGTGTCGGGGGATTTCCGTGGAGCGAGTCCGATACAATTTGGACGAATGAAGGAGGGAAAACTATGGCAAAAAAGCAAAAGATTCGCATTCGATTGAAGGCGTACGATCACCGCGTCTTGGATCAATCTGCGGAGAAAATTGTTGAAACGGCGAAACGTTCCGGCGCTAGCGTATCCGGTCCGATCCCGCTGCCGACCGAAAAACAGATCATTACGATTCTGCGTGCGGTCCACAAGTACAAAGACTCCCGGGAGCAATTCGAAATGCGTACGCACAAGCGCCTGATTGATATCATCAATCCGACGCCGCAAACCGTCGATGCGCTGATGCGTCTGGATTTGCCGTCCGGCGTAGATATCGAAATCAAGCTGTAATGGCCGTGTGCCGGCGAACAAGCCTGGAATCACGCGCCAAGAAATGAAATCATGCATGAATGCGGAAGGGAAATGAGGTGTCAACATGAAAGGTATCTTGGGCAAAAAGCTGGGTATGACCCAAGTGTTCACGGCTGAAGGCAATGTCGTGCCGGTCACGGTCATCCAAGCGGGTCCGTGCGTCGTTCTGCAGAAGAAAGACGTGGAAACCGACGGATACGAAGCAATTCAACTCGGTTTCGCAGACCAAAAAGAAAAGAACGCAACAAAGCCTGCTATCGGCCATGCGAAGAAGGCTGGTACGACTCCCAAGCGCTACATTAAAGAGATTCGCGGCGTAAACCTGAGCGAATACGAAGTTGGCCAAGAGATTAAAGCCGATATTTTCGCTGAGGGCGAACTGGTTGACGTAACGGGTACGTCCAAAGGTAAAGGTTTTGCCGGTTCCATCAAACGCCACGGCATGTCCCGCGGTCCGATGGCTCACGGTTCGAAATATCACCGCGGTTCGGGTTCGCTCGCGACTCACCGCGACGCAAACCGCGTGCCGAAAGGCAAAAAACTGCCGGGTCACATGGGCGTTGACACGGTTACGATCCAAAAGCTCGAAATCATTAAAGTTGACGCTGAACGCAACGTTATTCTGGTCAAAGGCTCCGTTCCGGGTCCGAAGAACAGCTTCGTCAGCGTGAAACTGACCGTAAAACAATAAAGGACGGAAAGGAGGACATTCCATGCCTAAAGTGGCTGTCTATAACGTAAGCGGCGCGCAAGTGGGCGAGATCGAACTGGATGATTCCGTGTTCGGCATCCAGCCTCACGCGCATGCCGTGCATGAAGCCGTGCTGCTGCAGCAAGCATCCCTGCGTGCGGGCACGCACAAAGTAAAAGGACGTTCGGAAGTACGCGGCGGTGGCCGCAAACCGTGGAGACAAAAAGGAACGGGCCGTGCGCGTCAAGGCTCCATCCGCGCTCCGCAATGGAAAGGCGGCGGTGTCGTATTCGGACCGACTCCGCGCAGCTATGCGTTCAAGCTTCCGAAGAAAGTGCGCCGTCTGGCGATCAAATCCGCCCTGTCTTCCAAAGTGGCGGACAGCAACATTATCGTTCTGGACCAACTTCAATTGGCTCAAGCCAAAACGAAAGAGTTCGCAACCATCCTGAAAAACCTGAAGGTTGAGCGTAAAGCTCTGGTCGTCGCTCTCGAGCATGACGAGAACCTGGCTTTGTCCGCGCGCAACCTGCAAGGCGTGAAGGTCGTTGCCGCTGACGGCATCAACGTCCTTGACGTTGTCGCTCACGACAAACTGATCATCACGAAGGATGCGGTCGCGAAAGTAGAGGAGGTGTTCGCGTAATGAAGAGCCCTTACGATATTATCAAGCGCCCTGTCATTACCGAACAGACGACCGACCTGATGAATATTAAACGGTACGTCTTCGAGGTCGATCTTCGCGCAAGCAAAACCGAAATCAAATCCGCGATCGAGCAAATTTTCAAAGTGAAAGTCACGAAAGTCAACACGATGCGGGTACCGGGCAAACCGAAACGGTACGGCAAATACTCCGGTTACACTTCGGAGTGGAAAAAAGCGATCGTGCAACTGTCCGAAGACAGCAAAGCGCTCGAATTCTTCGAGTCCGTATAAGCATCGCATTCTTGAAGCAAGGAGGGAATCCACGTGCCAGTTAAAAAGTTCAAGCCGACGTCCCCTGGCCGCCGCCAGATGACGGTTTCGACGTTTGAGGAAATCACCGCCTCCAAACCGGAGAAATCGCTTCTCGCGCCGCTCAGCAAAAAAGCGGGACGCAACAACCAAGGCAAAATTACTGTTCGTCATATCGGCGGCGGCCACAAGCGCAAATACCGCCTGATCGACTTCAAACGGAACAAAGACGGAATACCCGGTCGCGTTGCTACGATCGAGTACGATCCGAACCGCACGGCGAACATCGCGCTGATCCACTACGTGGATGGGGAGAAACGTTACATCCTGGCGCCGAAAGGCCTGAAAGTCGGGGATCAAGTCGTATCCGGTCCGGACGCGGACATCAAAGTCGGCAACGCTCTCCCGCTGGAGAACATCCCGGTCGGTACGATTATCCACAACATCGAGCTGAAGCCGGGCAAAGGCGGCCAGTTGGTGCGCGCAGCCGGCACGGAAGCTCAATTGCTGGGTAAAGAAGATCAATACGTCGTCGTTCGTCTGTCCTCCGGCGAAATGCGCCGCATCCTGAAAGTGTGCCGCGCAACGATCGGTTCCGTGGGCAACGAAGACCACGAGCTCGTGAAAATCGGTAAAGCCGGCCGCAGCCGTTGGATGGGCAAACGTCCGGTAGTCCGCGGTGTCGTCATGAACCCGGTAGACCACCCGCACGGCGGTGGCGAAGGCCGCGCTCCGATCGGCCGCAAATCGCCGATGTCGCCTTGGGGCAAACCGACGCTCGGTTACAAAACCCGCAAGAAAAACAAAGCTTCGAGCCAGTACATCATTCGTGGCCGCACGAAGTAATCGCGGGCGGTTCCGTTCAATTGATACAACTTCTCGCGAAGGGAGGCTTTTACTATGGGACGCAGCCTGAAAAAAGGACCGTTTGTGGATGACTACTTGCTCAAAAAAGTGGAAGCCATGAACAACGGCGGCAAAAAAGCGGTGATCAAAACCTGGTCTCGCCGTTCCACGATTTTCCCGCAGTTTGTCGGTCATACGTTCGGCGTATACGACGGCCGCAAGCACGTGCCGGTATACGTCACGGAGGACATGGTCGGACACAAGCTCGGCGAGTTCGCGCCGACGCGCACGTATCGCGGCCATGCCGACGACGACAAGAAAACGGGCAAGCGTTGATCGCCTGAAGGGCGTTCGCGTAGCGGATAGACTTAAAGTTGAGACCGAGAGGAGGTTTATCGACAGATGCAACAAGCAAAAGCACACGCCAGATATGTGCGGATTTCCCCTCGCAAAGTGAAGCTGGTCATCGATCTGATCCGCGGCAAGGCAGTGGGCGAAGCGATCGCCATTCTTCGCAACACGCCGCGCGCGGCGTCGCCGATTGTGGAGAAGCTGCTGAACTCGGCTATCGCCAACGCGGAGCATAACTACTCGATGGACGTGAACAAGCTGGTAGTCAGCGATGTATACGCGAACCAAGGGCCGATCCTGAAACGGATTCGTCCTCGTTCGATGGGCCGTGCAGACCGGATCAGCAAACGCACGAGCCACATTACCCTGGTTGTATCCGAAAAATAAGGAGGGTTGACGTGTGGGCCAAAAGGTAAGCCCGGTGGGCTTGAGAATAGGCATTATCCGCGATTGGGAATCCAAGTGGTTCGCGGAGAAAGATTTCGGAACGCTGCTCATGGAAGACGTGAAAATCCGTGAGTACCTGAAGAAAAAACTGAAAGACAGCGCCGTATCCCGGATCGAGATCGAACGCGCGGCCAACCGCGTCAACATTACGATCCACACGGCGAAACCTGGCATGGTTATCGGCAAAGGCGGATCGGAAGTTGAAGTGATCCGCGCTTATCTGGCGAAAATGACGGGCAAAAAAGTCCACATCAATATCGCCGAAGTGAAAAATCCGGACCTCGACGCTACGCTGGTCGCCGAGAGCATCGCGCAACAACTGGAGCGCCGCATCGCGTTCCGCCGCGCCATGAAGCAAGCGATCCAACGTTCCCTGCGCGCCGGCGCAAAAGGGGTTAAAACGCTGGTATCCGGCCGTCTGGGCGGAGCGGAAATCGCGCGCAGCGAAGGCTACAGCGAAGGTACGGTTCCGCTGCACACCTTGCGTGCGGACATCGACTACGGTACGGCTGAAGCGCACACGACCTACGGTCGCATCGGCGTGAAAGTCTGGATCTATCGCGGAGAAGTTCTTCCGGCTGCGAAGAAGAAAGCCGCTGCGGAAGGAGGCAACTGAGATGTTATTGCCAAAACGCGTGAAACACCGTAAAGAGCATCGCGGCAAAATGAAAGGACGCGCGAAAGGCGGCACGGAGGTCGCATTCGGCGAATACGGCCTGCAAGCCCTGGAGCCTTCCTGGATCACGAACCGCCAGATCGAAGCGGCTCGTATCGCGATGACCCGTTACATCAAACGGGGCGGTAAAGTATGGATCAAAATTTTCCCTTCCAAACCGATCACCCAGAAGCCTCTTGAAGTTCGGATGGGTAGCGGTAAAGGTAACGTCGAGAAATGGGTCGCCGTGGTAAAACCGGGCAAAATTCTGTTCGAACTGGCCGGTGTCAGCGAAGAAGTCGCTCGCGAAGCGATGCGCCTCGCCTCCCACAAGCTGCCCATCAAAACGAAGTTCGTAAAACGCGAAGAGTTTGGTGGTGAAGCAAATGAAAGCCAGTGAGTTTCGCAACCTGACGACGGCCGAACTTGAGCAAAAAGTCAACGGGTTCAAAGAAGAACTGTTTAACCTTCGGTTCCAACTGGCAACGGGCCAACTGGACAATCCGGCCCGCATCCGTGAGCTTCGCAAAGAGATCGCGCGCGCCAAGACGGTGCTGCGCGAGCGTGAACTCGGAATCGTCTGAGAGCTAAACCGGAGCGATCCAGAGAGGAGGGCAATCCGTGAGCCAAGTAGTTCGCAATGAACGCAAAGTGCAGGTAGGCAAAGTCGTCAGCGACAAGATGGACAAAACCATCGTCGTGGCTGTCGAAACCTACAAAAAACACGACCTGTACCACAAACGGATCAAATACACGAAAAAGTTCAAGGCGCATGACGAAAACAACGAAGCTCAAATCGGCGACGTTGTCGAGATCATGGAGACTCGGCCGCTGTCCAAGGACAAGCGCTGGAGACTCGTGCGCATCGTGGAAAAAGCCGTTATCATCTAAACGGTTTTTCGCCTGAACCGCGAACGATGTTAGGCGGGGATGGCCAACAATCCGAAAGGAGGGAACAAGGGTGATTCAACCTTTTACCAGATTGAGTGTAGCCGATAACTCCGGAGCGAAACAGCTCATGTGCATTCGCGTATTGGGCGGTACGGGACGCCGCGTCGGTCAAATCGGAGATCTGATCGTTTGTTCCGTGAAACAAGCAACACCAGGCGGCGTTGTCAAGAAAGGCGACGTAGTCAAGGCGGTTATTGTCCGCACGAAACGTCCGGTTCGTCGCAAAGACGGCTCCTACATCCGTTTCGACGAGAACGCAGCGGTTATCGTTAAAGAGGACAAAAGCCCGCGCGGCACGCGTATTTTCGGACCGGTTGCCCGCGAGCTGCGCGAGAAAGATTTCATGAAGATCATTTCCCTCGCGCCGGAAGTCATCTGAGGCACGACCGTTACTGGGGGAGAGCCCCCGATCGCGCAATATAGGAGGTGTGATCATTCATGGCGAACAACAAGCTGCACGTGAAGAAAGACGACAATGTCATCGTCATCACGGGTAAAGATAAAGGCAAAAAAGGCCGCGTCATCGCTGCGTACCCGCGCGAGAACCGCGTTCTTGTCGAGGGCGTCAACCTGGTGAAGCGCCACACGAAGCCGAATCCGGCCAACCCGCAAGGCGGCATCATCGAGAAAGAGGCGCCGATCCACGTGTCGAACGTCATGCTCGTGGATCCGAAGGACGGAAAACCGACCCGCATCGGTTACAAGATCCTCGAGAACGGCAAAAAAGTTCGGATCGCAAAACGTTCCGGCCAACAGATCGACTAATTTCCGCGCTAGAAAGGAGGTTCCAACCCAATGGCGGCAAGATTGAAAGAGCGTTATCTGAATGAAGTAACTCCTGCTCTGATGCAGAAGTTTAACTATACATCGGTCATGCAGGTTCCGAAAGTGGAGAAGGTCGTCATCAACATGGGCGTCGGCGACGCAGCCGGCAACGCCAAGCTGATGGACGCAGCCGTTCAAGACCTGCAGTTGATCGCCGGTCAAAAACCGGTCGTCACGAAAGCGAAAAAGTCCATCGCGGGCTTCAAGCTTCGCGAGAACATGCCGATCGGGGTGAAAGTAACGCTGCGCGGCGAGCGCATGTATTACTTCCTCGACAAACTGTTCAACGTGGCGCTGCCGCGCGTTCGCGACTTCCACGGCGTATCGACCAAAGCTTTCGACGGTCGCGGCAACTACACGCTGGGAATCAAAGAACAACTGATCTTCCCGGAGATCGAGTACGATAAAGTCGAAAAAGTGCGCGGTATGGACATCGTCATCGTCACGACGGCGAAAACCGACGAAGAAGCGCGCGAGCTGCTCAATCAATTGGGCATGCCGTTCACGAAGTGATGCGGCAGCCCCTGAAAACGGAGGTGTAAAACGAAAGTGGCCAAAACTTCGATGATCGTCAAACAACAGCGCAAACCGAAGTTCAAAGTGCAGGCCTACACCCGCTGCGAGCGCTGCGGACGACCGCACTCCGTCCTTCGCAAATTCAAAATCTGCCGGATTTGCTTCCGTGAGCTTGCTTACAAGGGACAAATCCCCGGCGTGAAGAAAGCTAGCTGGTAATCCGATTATTTCCTCGGGAAGGAGGTTCGCAACATGGTTATGTCCGATCCTATCGCGGATATGCTTACTCGCGTACGCAACGCGAATACTGTCCGTCACGAAACCGTGGAGATCCCTGCTTCGAAAATCAAACGGCAAATCGCCGAGATTCTGAAGCGCGAGGGCTTCATCCGTGACGCTGAATACGTAGAGGACAACAAGCAAGGCATCATTCGCTTGTTCCTCAAGTACGGCCCGAACCAGGAGCGCGTCATCACGGGGCTGAAACGCATCAGCAAACCCGGGCTGCGCGTTTACGCAAAAAGCCAAGAGTTGCCTCGCGTACTTGGAGGTCTCGGCATCGCGATCATCTCCACGTCCAAAGGCATCATGACGGACAAGGAAGCGCGTCAGGCGAAAACGGGCGGCGAAGTTATCGCCTACGTATGGTAATTTAATTCCTGGATAGAATGGAGGTGCACCCATGTCTCGTATCGGTCGCAAACCGATCAACATCCCGAACGGCGTTACCGTCGACCTGAGCAACACGACTTTGACGGTGAAAGGCCCGAAAGGCTCGCTTACCCGGGAACTTCACAAAGATATGAAAGTAACGATCGAAGGCAACGTTCTGACGGTAGAACGTCCTTCTGACCATAAGCTTCATCGCTCCCTGCACGGTACGACCCGCAGCATCATCAACAACATGATCAACGGCGTAACGGAAGGGTTCTCCAAGAGCCTCGAGCTCGTCGGCGTCGGATACCGCGCGAACAAAACCGGCAACAAGCTGGTTCTGAACGTCGGTTACTCCCACCCGGTCGAATTCGAACCGGAGAAAGGCATCGAGTTCGAAGTGCCGTCCCAGACGAAAATCATCGTGCGCGGCATCGACAAAGAGCTTGTCGGCGCGACGGCTGCGAAAATCCGCGAAACCCGCCTGCCGGAGCCTTACAAAGGCAAAGGTATCAAATACGAAGGCGAACGGATTCTGCGCAAAGAGGGCAAAGCCGGCAAGAAAAAATAAGCCTGAACGGTTACGGGCTTGCTAGCTGAATCGAAAGGAGTGAATTCGGCATGATCACCAAAGGCGACAAAAATAAAGCGCGTTTGAAGCGCCACCTGCGCGTGAGGAAGAAAATCAGCGGCACGGCGGAGCGTCCGCGCCTTAATGTTTTCCGTTCGTCCAAGCATATGTACGCTCAACTGATCGACGACGTGAAAGGCGTAACGCTGGCAGCGGCTTCGACCGTCGATAAAGAGCTGAGAGACCAGATTTCGAACGGCGGCAATGTCGAATCGGCACGCAAAGTCGGCGAACTGATCGCCAAACGCGCGAAAGAAAAAGGCATCACCACCGTTGTGTTCGATCGCGGCGGCTATCTGTACCACGGACGCGTTCAAGCGCTCGCGGACGCGGCGCGCGAAGCCGGTCTCGAATTCTAATCCAAATCCAAAGAGTAAGGAGGTCAACGACTTGCGCATCGATCCCAATACACTTGAATTGACGGAAAAAGTTGTGCACATCAACCGCGTATCGAAAGTTGTCAAAGGCGGTCGGCGTTTCAGCTTCAGCGCGCTGGTTGTCGTAGGCGACGGCAACGGTTGGGTCGGCGCCGGTATCGGAAAAGCTTCCGAAGTGCCGGATGCCATCCGCAAAGGTATTGAAGACGCGAAAAAGAACCTGATCCAGGTTCCTATTGTGGGAACAACGATTCCTCACATGGTTATCGGTCATTTCGGCGCGGGCAAAGTTCTGCTGAAGCCTGCCTCGAAAGGTACCGGCGTGATCGCTGGCGGTCCGGTCCGTGCGGTTCTGGAGCTGGCTGGCGTCGGCGACATTCTGACCAAATCGCTGGGTTCTTCGAACTCCATCAACATGGTAAACGCAACGCTGGAAGGCCTGAGTCGCCTGAAACGTGCGGAAGACGTCGCGAAGCTTCGCGGCAAAACCGTGGAAGAGCTGTTAGGTTAAGGAGGGTTGGATCATGGCGAAAAAATTGCAAATCACCCTCGTCCGCAGCTTGATCGGACGGCCGGAGGACCAACGGGTCACCGTCCGCACGCTGGGATTGCGGAAAATCCGCCACACGGTTGAGCACCAAGATTCGCCGGCCATCCGCGGCATGGTGAACAAAGTAAGCCACCTCGTGTCGGTCAAAGAAGTAGAGGCCTAATTGCGCGATCGAAGCGATCGCTAGCCATACAAACAAGGAGGTGCTACGATGAAACTGCATGAACTCGCATCTGCTGAAGGATCCCGCCATGTGCGCAAGCGGATCGGCCGCGGTATCGGCAGCGGCAACGGCAAAACGGCCGGCAAAGGTCACAAAGGTCAAAACGCTCGTTCGGGCGGCGGCGTACGTCCGGGCTTCGAGGGCGGTCAAAACCCGCTGTACCGTCGTTTGCCGAAACGTGGCTTCGTTAACCGTTATCGCACCGAGTACGCGATCGTTAACGTCTCCGACCTGAACAAATTCGCAGCGGGTACGGAAGTAACGCCGGAACTGCTGAAAGAAGCAGGTCTGGTAACGAACGCGCTCGACGGCATCAAAATTCTGGGCAACGGTGAGATCACGGTCGCTTTGACCGTCAAAGCGAACAAGTTCTCGCAATCCGCAGTCGAGAAGATCCAAGCTGCCGGCGGCAAATCCGAGGTGATCTAATGTTCAGGACGCTGTCCAACATTGCGAAGGTTAGCGATCTGCGTAACAAGATTCTGTTCACGCTCGGAATCTTGATCATTTACCGGCTTGGCGCCTTCATCCCGGTTCCGAACATCGATAGCGATGTGCTCAAAGCGATTGACCAGCAGGGACAAGGCGCTTTCTTCGGGTTAATGAACACCTTCTCCGGCGGCGCTTTGTTCAACTTTTCAATCTTTGCAATGAGCATCTACCCGTACATTACGGCATCGATCATCGTGCAGCTGCTGTCTATGGATGTGGTACCGAAATTCGCCCAGTGGGCCAAAGAGGGGGAAGTGGGCCGACGCAAGCTGGCCCAGTTCACCCGCTACGGCACGATCCTGCTGGGGTTGCTGCAATCCGTCGCGATGGCGATCGGATTCAACAATATGTTTGCCGGTATCGTCATCGATCCGAGCGTAGCGACTTATGCGTTGATCGCGGTTGTCTTGACGGCAGGTACAGCATTCCTGATGTGGCTTGGCGAGCAAATTACGGAGCACGGCATCGGAAACGGCATTTCGATTCTGATCTTCGCCGGGATCGTGGCCGGCATTCCGAACAGCACGGCCCAGATTTATCAGACCTTGTTCGTAGACGCTGGCAGCGCCGTGTTTCTGAATATCCTAAAGGCGGTTGTGATCGTCCTGGTCATCATCGTGCTGATCGTAGGCGTCATCTACGTCCAGCAGGGAGTCCGTAAAATTCCGGTTCAATACACCAAGCGTGTAGTCGGACGGAAAATGTACGGCGGCCAATCGACGCACATCCCGCTGAAGGTCAACTCTGCCGGGGTCATTCCGGTCATTTTCGCTTTATCGCTGCTTATGTTCCCGCCGACGATCGCAACGTTCTGGCGGGGCAACGGCGTAGCCGACTGGATCATCGAGCACTTGACCTACACGGCGCCGCTCGGCATGGTTCTGTACGTCCTGTTGATTATCGGATTCACGTTCTTCTACACGTTCGTCCAGATCAACCCGCAACAAATGGCCGAACAGATGAAGAAGAACGGCGGTTATATCCCTGGCATTCGCCCGGGCAAGCCGACCGAAGTCTACATGACGAGAGTCATGACGCGGATTACGCTGTTCGGGGCGATCTTCCTCGCGTTGATTTCCATCCTGCCGGTGTTCTTTAGCAAGATCGGCAATCTGCCGCAATCCGTTACGATCGGAGGCACGTCGCTGCTGATCGTGATCGGCGTTGCGCTGGAGACGATGAAGACGATCGAGAGCCAGCTGATCAAGCGTCACTACAAAGGGTTTATCAATAAATGAGAACGGCGGAATCGGAGCGCGGACAGCCAAGCCGTGACTCCGGATCAACCGTTCCGGGCGGAAAGCCCGAAGCCGGGAGGTACGAACAGTGAACATCTTATTCATGGGTCCTCCGGGGGCAGGCAAAGGAACGCAAGCGGCGGAGATCGTCAACGAGTTCCGCATTCCGCACATCTCGACCGGCGACGCATTCCGGCTGGCTGTGAGCCAAGGGACGCCGATGGGCCAGAAAGCGAAAGTTTTCATGGACAAAGGCGAACTGGTCCCGGATGAAATCACCATCGGCATCGTTCGCGAACGACTGAGCCATGACGATTGCAAATCGGGATTCCTGCTCGACGGTTTTCCGCGCACCATCGCCCAGGCGGAAGCGTTGGACGCTCTGCTGGAGCAATCCGGCCGCCGGATCGATCACGTCATTAATCTGGCGGTGGATCTCGATCTCCTGCTGGAGCGGATCGTCGGCCGTCGCGTCTGCAAATCCTGCGGCGCCACGTACCATGTCCAATTCAATCCGCCGGCCAAAGCGGATGTGTGCGACAAGTGCGGCGGCGAACTGTATCAGCGGCCGGATGACACGGAGGAGAAAGTCGGAACGCGGCTGAACGAGTATGCGACGAAAACCGCGCCGCTGCTGGAGTATTACCGGAACAAAGACCTCTTGCGCGATGTGAACGGGGATCAGCCGATCTCAGCCGTTACGGCGGAAATCTGCTCGTTATTGCGAGGTCAAGCCGAATGATCATATGCAAGTCCGAAGCGGAACTCCGCTTGATGAGGGAAGCAGGACGGATTGTGGCGGACACTCACCGGCTGCTGAAGGATGCGATACAGCCCGGCATCACGACCCGAGAACTGGACGCCATTGCCGAGAAGTATATCCTTAGCCAAGGCGCAATCCCCTCATTCAAAGGCTACAACGGTTTTCCCGCAAGCATCTGCGCTTCGGTCAACGAAGAGCTGGTGCACGGCATCCCGGGCAACCGCAAACTAAACGAAGGCGACATCATCAGTATTGACATCGGCGCCCAGTATCAAGGGTATCATGGCGATTCCGCCTGGACGTACGCAGTGGGTGAGATCTCCGATGTACACCGAAAGCTGCTGGAAGTGACAGAAGCATCGTTGTATGCGGGCTTGGAGCAGGCGAAACCCAACGTTCGCTTGTATACGATCTCGCACGCGATCCAGAAGGTGATCGAAAGTGCCGGTTTCTCCGTTGTACGCGAGTATGTCGGACACGGGATCGGAGCCAACCTTCACGAGGAGCCGCAGATTCCGAACTACGGCTTGCCCGATAAAGGTCCGAGACTGAAGCCCGGCATGGTGCTTGCCATCGAACCGATGGTGATTGTCGGCGAGCGGTACGTCAAGACGCTTGAAGACAATTGGACGGTCGTTACGCAGGACGGTTCCTGGTGCGCGCACTTCGAGCACACCATTGCGATTACCGATGACGGTTACGAAATTTTGACGATTTCGGAACCGCAGGTGAACGCGCGTGGATAAGGGTCGGATCGGACCGGTTCCCGGTCAAATCGTCCAAGTGCTGCGCGGCCGAGACCACGGCAGACATGCCGTGATCGTCGAGGTTCTGGATGATCGGTATGTGAAGATTGCCGACGGCGATCGCCGGTCATACGACCAGGCCAAACGAAAAAACCTGCTTCACCTCCAATTGCTGAATGAAGTCAGCCCGGAAGTTGCGGAAAGCCTGCGCGAGACGGGGCGCGTGACGAACGGAAAACTGCGCCATGCGCTGGCTCGCTATCAAAACAACCGCGGACCGGATGCCCAACCGAAAGGAGAATAACCGTTGGCCAAAGATGATGTGATTGAAGTCGAAGGACGAGTGATCGAGCCTCTGCCGAACGCCATGTTCCGCGTGGAGTTGGAAAACGGCCACAAGATTTTGGCGCACGTATCGGGGAAAATCCGCATGCACTTCATCCGGATTCTGCCCGGCGACAAGGTGACGGTCGAGTTGTCACCGTATGATCTGACCCGAGGACGTATCACCTATCGGTTTAAATAAGAGCAGGATCGGCGCTCGCAGTCGGGTATCTCTGAGGGCGAGACGCTCCCGATACCCGCGCGATAGCATGAGGAGGTAACAACCATGAAGGTAAGACCGTCGGTCAAACCGATTTGCGAAAAATGCAAAGTCATTCGTCGCAAAGGCAACGTTATGGTCATCTGCGAAAATCCGAAGCATAAACAAAAACAAGGATAAGGAGGTGCAGCACATCTATGGCACGTATTGCTGGTGTTGACATCCCTCGCGACAAACGGGTGGAAATCGCGCTGACGTACATCTACGGTATCGGCAAAACCACCTCGCAAAAAGTTCTGGCTGCGACCGGAGTCAACCCGAACACTCGCGTTCGTGATCTGACGGAAGACGAAGTCAACCGCATCCGTGAATATATCGACAAGAACATCAAAGTCGAAGGCGATCTGCGTCGGGAAGTCGCCCTGAACATCAAGCGTCTCGTGGAAATCGGCTGCTATCGCGGCATCCGTCACCGTCGCGGTCTGCCGGTACGCGGACAACGCACGAAAACCAACGCTCGTACGCGTAAAGGTCCTCGCCGTACGGTAGCGAACAAGAAGAAGTAATAAAGGGGGGTAATATCGAATGGCAAGACCTAAAAAAGCGGTAGCGCGCACGAAGCGTCGCGATCGGAAAAACGTCGAATCCGGCGTGGCTCATATTCGTTCGACGTTTAACAACACTATCGTCACGATTACGGATCCCCACGGCAACGCAATCTCCTGGGCGAGCTCCGGCAACCTGGGCTTCAAAGGTTCCCGGAAAAGCACGCCGTTTGCTGCTCAAATGGCAGCGGAAACGGCTGCTAAAGCGGCGATGGAGCACGGAATGCGTTCCGTCGAGGTCATGGTAAAAGGTCCGGGCGCAGGCCGCGAAGCCGCGATCCGTTCCCTTCAGGCTGCAGGTCTCGAAGTGAGCCTCATCAAAGACGTGACTCCGATTCCTCACAACGGCTGCCGTCCGCCAAAACGTCGTCGTGTATAATTCACGCCAAAAGGTGGTATAAATATCCGCCGATCCAGTGCATAATGGAGAGATGGATAGGCATACTACGTGATTTGTGCGCTTGATCGTGATCCGCAAGGAACCGACGTTTTGATAGGAGGGTGTTCTGCATGATCGAAATCGAAAAGCCGAAGATCGAAACCGTCTCCGTTAGTGAGGACGGCACGTACGGCAAGTTTGTGGTGGAGCCGCTGGAGCGTGGCTACGGCACGACGCTCGGCAACTCGCTCCGCCGCATCTTGTTGTCGTCGCTCCCGGGCGCGGCCGTCACATCGGTTCAGATCGACGGCGTCCTCCACGAATTCTCGACGATCCCGGGGGTCGTGGAAGACGTGACGGAGATCATCCTGAATCTCAAAGGCTTGTCGCTGAAGATTCATTCCGATGAGGAAAAGATTCTGGAAATCGACGCGGAAGGCGGCGGCGTGGTCACGGCCGGCGACATCCGCGCGGACAGCGACGTAGAGATTCTTAACCCGGATTTGCACATCGCGACGTTAGAGACGGATGCGCGCTTGCACATGCGCATCAACGCTAACCGCGGCCGTGGTTATGTCCAGGCGGACAAGAACAAACGGGAAGATCAACCCATCGGCGTTATTCCGATCGACTCGATTTATACGCCGATTACCCGCGTCAACTACACGGTAGAAAATACCCGCGTCGGTCAAGTTACGAACTACGACAAGCTCACGTTTGAAGTTTGGACCGACGGCAGTATCCGTCCGGAAGAAGCGGTTAGTCTCGGCGCCAAAATCTTGACGGAGCATCTGATGCTTTTCGTCGGTTTGACGGACGAGGCGAAAGACGCCGAAATCATGGTGGAGAAGGAAGAAGACAAAAAAGAAAAGGTTCTCGAGATGACGATCGAAGAACTGGATCTTTCCGTCCGCTCCTACAACTGCCTGAAACGCGCTGGCATCAACACCGTCCAAGAGCTGATCACGAAAACGGAAGAAGACATGATGAAGGTCCGCAACCTGGGCCGCAAGTCTTTGGAAGAAGTTCAAGAGAAGCTTCAAGAACTGGGGCTCAGTCTGCGTTCGGAAGAGTAGTTTCGGCATTACAGCATGAAGAGGAGGGAAAACGATGGCATACCAAAAATTGGGTCGCGACTCCAGCGGTCGTAAAGCGTTGTTCCGCGATCTGGTTACCGACTTGTTCCTGAACGAGCGGATCCAAACGACGGAAGCGAAAGCGAAGGAAGTTCGCTCCATCGCAGAGAAACTGATCACGCTGGCGAAGCGCGGCGATCTGCACGCTCGCCGTCAAGTGGCCGCGTTCGTGCGTCGCGAGCAACTGCCGGGAGAAGAGAAGGACGCGATTCAAAAGCTGTTCTCCGATCTCGCACCCCGTTACGCGGAGCGCGCAGGCGGATACACGCGCATCCTGAAGCTCGGTCCTCGTCGCGGCGACGCTGCGCCGATGGTTTACCTGGAACTGGTAGACCGCGCTTAATTTGCGGATATCGATGATATAAGCAAGCAGGGGAAAGGGTGGACAGAACCGCAAGGTTCTGTTAAAGCCCTTTTTTTGCTGAGGGGGAGGACCGAGCGGTGAGGAGACTGAAGATGATCGTCTCGTACGACGGGACGGCTTATTCCGGTTTCCAGACACAGCCTCATGGCAACACGATTCAGGATAAGCTGGAGCTTGCCGTCAAGCTGCTCACCGGCGATACCGTAAAGGTTGTGTCATCGGGACGCACCGATGCGGGCGTTCACGCGCGCGGACAGGTCATTCATTTCGATACGGAATCGCGCATCCCGGCCGAACGTTGGGCAATCGCGATGAACTCGCGATTGCCTGACGATATCGTCGTGCTGGAGGCGCAGGAAGTCGACCAATCGTTCCACGCGCGTTATTCGGCCAAAACCAAAACGTATGCTTATACGATCAACAACAACAAATTTCCCGATGTCATGAGGCGGAAGCAAGAGCTGCATCATCCGCGGCCTCTGGATTGGGAAGCGATGCGCGAGGCTCTCCGTCATCTGGAGGGCGAACACGATTTCACTTCGTTCTGTTCGGCCCGCTCTACGCAAGCTTCGCACGTACGCACGATATACCGCACGCGCATTGACCATCTGGGCGATCGCCATCCCGACTATCAGGGCGTATACCGCATTTTTGTCACGGGCAACGGTTTTCTGTACAACATGGTGCGCATGATCGTCGGCACGCTGATCGAGGTGGGCGAGGGGCGGCGCTCCAGCTCGGAGATTCCGGAGATCCTCGAAGCGCGCAACCCGATGCACGAGAAGCTGACGGCGATGGCCCACGGCCTGACGTTGTGGGAGGTCCGCTACGATTCCGGCGATGGAACCGCCACATAAATCGTTGCGGATAAAGTTTGGGCGAGCACCTTGATTTAACCTAGCGGTTGTAGTAAGATATTAGTTGGCTTTCATTATTGGCTTCCCACTGGCCCCGAAGTGAACAGCCGGAACCGTTGACACAATAGATCGCATGCGGCGCGCATGCTTTCATAGTTATGTATATGAGTTCGAGGAGGATCCCAATGAGCACCTTCATGGCGAAACCGAAAACCGTGGAGCGCAAGTGGCTCGTCGTTGACGCCGCTGGCCAAACACTGGGCCGTCTGGCAAGCGAAGTCGCTGCTTTGCTTCGCGGCAAACATAAGCCGGAATTTACGCCGAACGTAGACACAGGTGATTTCGTCATCGTTATCAACGCTTCGCAAATCCAACTGACCGGCAAAAAACTGCAGCAGAAAAAATATTACCGTCACTCCGGCTACATGGGCGGACTGAAAACGACCGTTGCCGGCGACCTGCTGAAAAACAAACCGGAGCGTATGATCGAGCTGGCCGTGCATGGCATGCTCCCGAAAAACCGTCTCGGCAACGCTTTGAAAACGAAGTTGAAAGTGTACGCTGGAAGCGAACATCCGCACCAGGCTCAAAACCCGCAAGTTTGGGAACTTCGCGGTTAATCGTAAGGGAGGACATCGTTCATGGCTCAAGTTCAATACTACGGAACCGGTCGCCGCAAGCACTCCGTTGCACGTGTACGCCTCGTGCCGGGTGAAGGCCGCATCGTTGTCAATAAACGCGATCTCGACGACTATTTCGGCCTCGAGACGCTGAAGCTGATCGTCAAGCAACCGCTTGCCCTGACGGAAACGCTCGGCAAATACGACGTATTCGTCAATGCGGCCGGCGGCGGGATCTCCGGTCAAGCCGGCGCGATCCGTCACGGCATCGCCCGCGCTCTGCTGAAGGCTGACCCGGAATTCCGCGGTTCGCTGAAAAAAGCGGGATTCCTGACGCGCGATCCGCGTATGAAAGAACGTAAAAAATACGGTCTCAAAGCGGCACGCCGCGCGCCTCAGTTCTCCAAACGTTAATCATCGAATCGAAGCCTCTTTCTGCCGAATCCGGCGGAAGGAGGCTTTTTTGCGTGTTGGAGCGGAACACGATCGCCCATCTCTGAATAGGCTTTCGACAGGAGCCCCTGCATGGCTTTGATCCAAATCGGTTAAAAGTCATTGACCACGTGAAATGAAGCCGTTATAATGAAAATATTAATAATTCATACGGGGTTACTTGGTATTCAGGACACTTCGGGAGGAAAAACGACTATGAACTTGTTTGAGAAAGAAGCGTTGATCAAACGCGCGGCCGAAGAATTCGAGAACAAATCGCCGGAAGAGCTTCTCGCCTTTGCCGTGGAGAAATTCCCGAATATCACGCTGGCTTGCAGCTTCGGGGCCGAAGATGTCGTGCTCGTCGACATGCTGCAGAAAATTTCTCCGAAGACGGATATTTTTTATCTCGACACGAACCTGCACTTCAAGGAAACGTATGAGACCCGGGACCGGCTGGAAGCTCGCTACGGCATCAAGTTCGTACAGGTGCTCCCGAAATGGACGGTCGAAGAGCAGGCGAGAGAGAAGGGCGACGAGCTGTGGAAGACCGATCCGAACGAATGCTGCAACATCCGCAAGGTTGAGCCGCTGACGCAGGTGCTGGGCCGTTACGATGCCTGGATCACGGGCATTCGCCGCGATCAGGCGCCCACCCGGGCCAACGCCAAGAAGGTCGAATACGACACGAAATTCGGCCTGGTCAAATTCAACCCTCTCGCCAATTGGAAGTGGGAAGACGTCTGGGCCTATATTCGAGCGAACGATGTCATCTACAATCCGCTGCACGACAATTTTTATCCAAGCATCGGCTGCGAGAAATGCACCCGCCAGGTAATGCCGGGCGAAGATCCGCGCGCGGGTCGTTGGTCGGGACACGACAAGACGGAGTGCGGTCTGCATAAATAAGGATCGGAAGATCGGATGGAAGGAGCTATACGCATGTTGATTGAACCTCATGGCGGCGAACTGGTCAACCGGCTGGTGGAAGGCGCCGCGCGGGAGCAGTTGCTGGAGCAGGCCGCCGGACTTGAAGCGATCCGGATCAGCAGTTGGACGATCTCGGATATCGACTGTATCGCGGTGGGGGCCTTCTCTCCCCTGACCGGATTTATGAATGAACGGGACTATGAATCCGTGGTCGAATCCATGCGGCTGGCGAACGGCCTCGTCTGGAGCATTCCGATCACGCTTCCGGTCGACAAGGAGCAGGCGGACCGGCTGTCCGTCGGTCAGCGCGTTGCGCTTGTAGGCGAGCAGGACAACGTGATTTACGCTGTGTTGACGATCGACAGCATCTACGCCGTCGATCATCGCAAGGAAGCCGTCCGCGTGTTTAAGACGGACGATACGAATCATCCGGGCGTACAAAAGCTGTTCTCCCGTTCCAACATCTATGTGGGCGGTTCTCTGGAGGTATTGAACCGTCCGCAGCCGGACAAATTCCGGGAGTTCTACTTCACGCCCGCCGAGACGCGCGCCCAATTCGAGCGGAAAGGCTGGAAAACCGTCGTCGGCTTCCAGACCCGCAACCCGGTTCACCGGGCGCACGAATACATTCAAAAAAGCGCCATGGAGATCGTCGACGGCCTCTTCCTCAATCCGCTTGTCGGCGAGACGAAGTCCGACGACATCTCTGCGGACGTGCGGATGCGCAGCTACCTGGCGCTGCTGGAGAACTACTACCCGCAGGACCGCGTATTCCTGGGCGTATTCCCCGCTGCGATGCGTTACGCGGGGCCGCGAGAGGCGGTTTTCCACGCGCTGGTCCGCAAAAACTACGGCTGCACGCACTTCATCGTCGGCCGCGACCACGCCGGTGTGGGCGACTATTACGGCACATACGAGGCGCAGGATCTGTTGAAGACGATCCCGGCCGCCGATCTCGGCATTACGCCTTTGTACTTCGAGCACAGCTTCTACTGCACGAAGTGCGGCAATATGGCGACCACGAAGACGTGCCCTCACGACAAGTCGCATCACCTGCACCTGTCGGGCACCAAAGTTCGCGCGATGCTCCGCGATGGGATCTGTCCGCCGCCGGAATTTTCCCGCCCCGAAGTGGCGAAAATTCTGATCGAAGGCATGCAGGAGCCGGTCGACGCCCGTTCCTGACCGGATCAGCTTGGTCTATTCGAACACCTCGTCCCATATGATGGTAAAGATTCCATCGTTGGCGAACGGGGTGTTTTTATATGCGCAGCTTACACCGGTTGAGACGGAAGCGGCTGATTGTCTGGGTGAACGGGCAAGGCTATGCCAAGATTGCCGCCACGATGGCGCTGGTTGCCTTAATGGCGTATCTGCTGTTTAGCCGCCTCCCCTCGACGGAGACGTGGAGCCATTGGACGCTTCCCCTATCGGGTCGGATCATCGCCATTGACGCCGGGCATGGAGGGCCCGACGGAGGCGCCGTATCGTCCGGCGGCTTGGTGGAGAAGCAAGTGACGCTGGCGATCGCGGGTTACTTGCGGGATTACTTGCAGGAGGCGGGGGCATCCGTCGTCATGACGCGGGAATCGGACAAAGATCTCGCTCAGCCGGGAACCCAAGGCTTGAGCAAGCGCAAGACGGAGGATTTGCACGCCCGGGCGGAGCTGATCGCCCGCAGCGGCGCGGACATGCTGGTGAGCATTCACCTGAACAGCATCGCCTCCTCCAAGTGGCGGGGCGCCCAGACGTTTTATTACGCGGAACGGGAGGAGGGGCGGCGGCTGGCCGAGCTCATTCAGGATGAATTCCGTACGGCTCTCGGCAACACGGATCGACTGACGCAGCCGCACGACACGTATTTTTTGCTGAAGACGCTGAATATTCCCGGGGCTCTCGTGGAGGCCGGATTTCTGTCCAATGCAGAGGAGGCGCGGAATTTGGGCGACAGCGCCTACCAAAAGAAAGTCGCGGCCACGATCTACAGGGGGATTTTGCGGTATGCGGCCGGGGAGAAAATCGGATCGTAAACGTCCGGAAGGGGGGGCCTCCCCATGTAGACATGCGATTCGGATGAAGTTTCGGTATAATGGCGACAGGAGGTGTCGGGAGTGGCAATTACCACGCGAGAACAGGTGCTGGAGGCTCTGCTGGGAATCAACGATCCCACGTTTAATCGGCCCTTGGCGGATTTGAATTTGATTCGGGACATTATGGTGAAGGGGGGACAGGTGTCCCTCACGGTCGTCCTGACCGACGAGAGCGAAGCCGCCTCGACGCGGCTGCGGGAACAAGTCGTCTCCGCGCTGAAAGAAGCCGGAGCCGGCGATGTGCATGTGCGTCTGCGGGCCGCGACGGAACATGACCGTGAGCAGTTGAGGCGTCAGAACGATCCGAAGCAATCGTTGGAGGATCACCAATCGAAGACGAAGCGGACGGTGGGCCAAAATCCGGCCAGCTCCCGTCTGTTATCCCCGGACTCGGGCGTCCATTACATTGCGGTGGCGAGCGGAAAAGGCGGAGTCGGCAAGTCGACCGTGACGGTGAATTTGGCGGTCGCTCTGGCCCGTCTCGGCAAAAAGGTCGGGATTATCGATGCCGACATTTACGGCTTCAGCGTGCCCGATATGATGGGGATCGAGGAACGTCCGGAAACCCGGGACGACAAGATTTTGCCGGTGGAACGATTCGGCGTGAAGGTGATCTCCATGGGCTTTTTCGTGGAGGACAACTCCCCGGTCATATGGCGGGGCCCGATGCTGGGCAAAATGCTGCGGCATTTTTTCTCTGCGGTCGAGTGGGGCGAGCTCGAATACATCTTGCTGGACTTGCCGCCGGGAACGGGAGATGTGGCGCTCGACGTCCATCAGTTGATTCCGCACAGCAAAGAGATTATCGTCACCACGCCGCACGCCACCGCAGCCTTCGTCGCGGCGCGCGCGGGCGCGATGGCCAAGCGCACGGAGCACGAGATTCTCGGAGTTGTGGAGAATATGTCCTACTACGTGGACAAAACCGGCGAAAAAGCATATATATTCGGACGCGGCGGCGGCGCGAAGCTGGCCGAGGAGCTGCACACGGAGCTGCTTGCCCAGATTCCGCTCGGCGCGCCCGACAATCATATCTCCGAACCTGACTTCTCCCCGTCCGTGTACAAAGCGGATACGGAGACGGGACGTATTTACGCCGAAGTCGCCGCCCGCATCGTGGAGAAGCTTGAGCCATAATTGCAGCGGCCAAAGAAGCCCCGAGACCGTTCGAACAGCGGTTGCCTCGGGGCTTTTGTCTGCAGGCGGCGACTGAGCGGATTATTGCTGATCTTGCTCGTCATCGTCCTGTTTTTGCTCATCTTCTTGGTCTTCCTCTTTCTCCTGACCGTTTTTCCGCTGATTTTGGTCTTGATTCTGTCCCTGATTTTGCGATTGCGCCTGCGTTTCCGGGGTCGGCGTTGCGCCTTCTTGGATGGCCTTTTTCACAAGCTCCAGCATTTCCATCTTAAACAAGGGATTTTGCATCGCTTCCTGAATTTGCAGATGGATCTGCTGCTTGAATTGCGGGGCGCGCATCGTCTGCAGCAGCATCATTTCGAATTCCGGGTTTTGCATCGACTGCATATAGGATTTTTGGAATTCGGGGTCTTTGAGCAGTTCTTTTTGAATCGCCTTGATATCGTTGTTCATCACTTTGGCGAATTCTCCGGCGAACCGGGGGTCGGTCATCGTTTTTTGAAGCAGCTTTTCCGTCGTGTCGGTCGTCAAAATTTCCTTAACCGCCAATTGAATCTGCTGACCTTCTCCGGTCGACAGGAGCCTCAACGTCGGGTCCTGCTTCTGCTCCGTTGCCGCCTTCATGATGGCCTGCTGGCCGTCCTGGGATTGGATAATATCGAGTACCATCGATTTGATGTCCTTATAAGGCATCTGGCCCGACGAATCGCCGCCACCGCCGGTCGCGCAGGAAGCGAGCATCAAGCTGGTCAAAACGACGGGGGCGAGACGCTTTAAACGGGTAGGCACGCTGATCCTGCTCCTTTCCTGTTTAGTCATGAAGTTAGTATGAGCCTTCGGGTTCCGGCGTACCCACGGGAAGCGCTGGCTTCGGTTGTGGCGACTGTCCGATTTGGCTATAATGAGGGGGAAACTGCCGAAAAATGGGGAGATCATCGTTGACGCTTCGCAAGTGGGGATATTTGTTCTGGACGACCTTGGGGGTCGGGACGGCTGCCTCCGTATTGGTCTGGATCGCGTTGAAGCTGGCGTTGAATGATTTCGTGTTTATGGACTCGGGCGTCCGCAAATACGAAGTGATCTTTATGCTGCTGGGCGGTTCGACGATCAGCGTCATCGCGCAAATGGGCTTTTTTGCTTACCTGATCGTGCGTTATGTGGCGCTTACGACGTTCCGCCGGCGCTTGTTTTTGTGGAATGCGCTTCAAATTGTACTCGTGCTGTTCGCTTTGGCCGATCTGATCCTGTTCCGGGAGAGGCCGCTGGCGGAAGAACTCGCGCTTGTGGCCGTTATTGGCTTGACGGGGCTGGCGATCGGTTACTTGAAGGTTCGCGCCACCAACAACAGCGCATTTGTCCCGACGCTGTTTTTCATGATCGTATTCACGGCGTTGGAGGCCGTTCCGTCGCTGCAGGTGGAGAACCAGCCTTATGTATGGTTTATGGTGGTCACGCTGCTCGCGGCTAATGCGTGGCAGATTATGCAGCTTCACCGGATCTTGGAGGAAAAAAGCGGCTCTAGTAACCGCGTGTCCATCGGAAACAAATAAGCCGACCGTTGCGGTCGGCTTTCTGTTAGGCGTGGATTTGCGCCGCTCCCGGCTGCTCCGCCGGCTTCTGGCTGATGTCGGTCTGGTTGAGCAACTGGGAAACGGTCACGAATTCGTACCCTTTCGCCCGGAGTTGGTCGATAATGACGGGCAGGGCGAGGTGCGTCTGCTGGCAGGAGTCGCTTGCGTGAAGCAGAACAATATCTCCCGGATGCGCGCGTTTGACGACCCGGTTGATGATCGCGTCCACCCCGGGGTTTTTCCAGTCGAGCGAATCGGTATCCCACTGGATCACCTTGTAATTCAAATCGTTGGCGACCCGAAGCACCCGTTTGTCGAAATCGCCGTTGGGCATACGGATCAGATTCGGGGCTTTGCCTGTCAATTCGGTTAAAATATCGTGGGCCGTCTGAATTTGGGTGCGGATATCGTTCTCGGAATACCGGCTGTAATTGTCGTGCTTGTGGCCGTGACTGCCGACCTCGTAACCGGAATCGACAATCCGCTTCACGATGTCCGGATGGCTTTTGCTCCATGGGGAAGAGAGGAAGAAGGTGGCGTTTTTCACCCCTTTTTGCTCCAGCACGTCCAGAATGGGCCCGGCGCGTTTGTTGCCCCAACTGATATCGAACGTAAGGGCGATCAGCTTTTTGTCGGTCTGCACGCTGTAGATGGCGGAAGGTTCGTTAGGCGCGAAGACGGTGATGTTGTCCTTCTCCACGTATACGATGCCCACGGCGAACACAACCGCGACGATCAGAATCAAGATCCGTTTGATACGACGACCGTTAAAAACGAAAAAGTGGTTCAACGGGCCGATACCTCCTTGCAGCGCCGGGCAGGCCGATGCGCCGGGCTTGTTTGATTGGGCTATTACATCCTATGCTCGTACAAGTGGGATATGCCCTCTTTGTAGACGGGCTGAACAAGATTGAAGGATATCGGCATTCGAAATGGAGGGCGAGAAGATGCGATTGAAGGAATTGGGAGCCGATCTGCTTCGGCATTCGCGATACGTGTGGGCGGCCGTGCTTGTGTTTGCCGTCAGCTTGTACATGGGCTTTGCGAACGCCGATCAATTCATGAACTACATGAGGGCCCAGATCGAAGGCATTCAAGGCATCGTCGAGAATATTCAGGGGAAGGACCATTTCCAGTGGTGGCTGTTCGCCGTCATTTTTTTGAATAACGCGATCAAGACCGTTCTGGTCGTATTGGCCGGCGCTTTGTTGGGCTTGCCCCCGATTGTTTTCCTCGTCATCAACGGCTTGCTGCTCGGCTTTTTGTTCGCGAACAAATCGCCCAATGTCACGTACGGGGATATGCTGCTTGCGATCGTGCCGCACGGCATTATCGAGATTCCGGCCCTGCTGCTGGGGGCCGCTTATGGGATTCGCCTGGGCTGGCTGATCCTGCAGTTTATGATTTCGCTGGCAGTCCCCGGACGCCGGAAGCAGGCCGTCGCGGACCTGAAGGAGTTTTTCGAGCGATTGCCGGCGCTTATCGCCGTGCTGATCGGCGCGCTGCTGCTGGCCGCGGTGGTGGAGAGCACACTTACGTTCGCGTTGGTTTCCCGTTAATTATCATAAAAATGTAAAAAACGGAGCATAACAGTAAAGCGGTTTGGCGGCATCCGCTTTTTCCGCGGCCTTGTTCAAAATTGAAGACCGGCAGTCGTCGAGGAGGCTCACTTTTATGCTCGGTTTTTTGTTTAGCCAGCGCGAATGCAAGGAATTGGGGTACGTGCTTCGCAAAGAATTAGACGAGATGCTGTTCGATCTGAAGGATACCCGGATCGAATCGGAAATACGCAGCGCCATAGAGTCCCGGTATAAAATCATCTTTCGGATGTATGCCCGGTTGGCCTCTCCGAAGGAGCTGTCGCGGTATGCGTTAAGCCGCAGGCCGCAGACGAAAAACTAACGGCTTTGCCGGGCCGGATCGGCGCAGCGAGCGCCAACTCCGATCGTGCAAAAACATGCAAAAAAACATGCAAAAAAGGGGTTGCTTTTCGGACAAGCCTATGATAAATTAATTCTCGCCGCTTACGAGAGCGGGCGGGAACGCGCCGGAACGGCCGTTGCGGCTCGCGGGAAAATGCAGGCGATCGAAAAAAAGTGCTTGCATCATAGCGGACGAATATGATATATTCAAGAGGTCGCCGCAAAACGGTGGCTGGCAGCGAACGGAAAGTTCGCGAAGGTTCGATCTTTGAAAACTGAACAAGTGCGAAGCGTCGAAATGATCTCGCGAGAGATTAATGACTGAAAAGTCAGCAATGAGCTATGGAGCTCATCCAGATAAGCAACACCTTTTTGGAGAGTTTGATCCTGGCTCAGGACGAACGCTGGCGGCGTGCCTAATACATGCAA